>JAFEDX010000220.1 GCA_018241365.1 Pseudomonadota bacterium | reverse complement strand
GCGGCGGCGCGTGGATGAACTCGTACGTCAACCAGTCGGCGCTAACGGGTTACCTGCCAGTCGTGGCCAACCACCTCAACATCACCAAGCCGGCCAGCGGCCCGACGTTGATGACGTGGGATGAAGTGACGACGATGTTCCACGAGTTCGGCCACGCGCTGCACGGCATGTTCTCGAACGTGAAGTACCCTTATTTCTCGGGCACCAGCGTGCCGCGCGACTTCGTGGAATTCCCCTCGCAGGTAAACGAGATGTGGGCCGACTGGCCGAGCGTGCTCGCGCACTACGCCAGGCACCATGAAACCGGCGCGGCGATGCCGAAAGAACTGCTGGACAAGGTGCTGGCGAGTTCGAAGTTCAACCAGGGCTTTGCGACCACCGAGTACCTCGGCGCCGCAATGCTCGACCAGAGCTGGCACCAGATCGGCGCCGACAAGGTGCCGGCCGCCGACGGCGTGATGGCTTTCGAAGCCACGGCGCTGAAAACCAACGGCACCGACTTCGCGCCGGTGCCCCCGCGCTACCGCACGCCGTACTTCAGCCACATCATGAGCGGCTACTCGGCGGGCTACTACGCGTACATCTGGTCCGAAGTGCTGGACGCCAATACCGTCGAGTGGTTCAAGCAGCACGGCGGCCTGACGCGTGAAAACGGCGACCGTTTCCGCCAGAAGTTGTTGTCGCAGGGCGGCAGCAAGGACGCGATGGAGCTGTTCAGCGACTTCGCCGGCCACGAACCGAAAATCCAGCCGCTGCTGGAACGCCGCGGGCTGGATTCAACCGACGGCTGATTGCACGCCACGACAGCGGGTCCGCTTCACGCCGAAGTGGACCCGATGTGTCACGTGGTGTTCAAACGGCGACTGGCTCGGGCGACAAGCGTTCCAGCGTCGCCAGCGAATGGCCCTGCTCGGCCAGATATTCCAGCCAGCGGTTGAGGAAGCGGTTCATGCGCAGGCGATGCAGCATCACGCTGCGCGCCGGCGTGAACGGACCCAGCACATGCCACAGGTCGCGGCCGGGCTCGCAATGCAGGGCTTCGGTCATGTGCGCGTCGAGGTAGCTGCGCAATTGGGCGGAGGGCGCAGGATGCCCGGTACTCGCATCCAGCACGGCGTAACTCAAACCGAGTTCCAGCGTGTACGGATGGCGTTCCTGCACCGACAGGCGCACGTCGAGCCCGTCATCCACGCACGAGGTGTACTCGCCGACCGCGAGCCGTTCCGGGGCAAACAGCCGCGCGAGGCGGCGATGGTTCTCCGCATACAGGCCCATCAGCCAGTCGAAGCGGTCGGGCAGCAAGGCAGCCGCGAACGAGCGCGTGGCAGGAGTCGAATCCGGGCGGGCGAGAACCGATTGCATGGGTCGATCTTAACGCATGCATCGCATTCGTCACGTCTTGCTTTTTTTGCACGGAACGCGCAACGTAATGGTTTCGGCGCCTTCAGGCGCCGAGCGCGTTTTTTGATCGTTCAAAACGCGAATGCGCCCTGGAGCAACACGCTGCTGGCCTGCTCGCGCGAGCCCTGCTCGCGCTCGAGGCCAAGCCGCAGTCCGAAAGTACGCGTGGGCCACCACGACACGCCCGTGCGCAGCACCGATTCATTGCGCGACAGGCCAATGCCATCCACCGGCAACCAGTCGTTGAACCCGGTGAAGCTGGCGTCGAACGCGTGACCATACTGGTGCAACGCATGTCGCCAAGCGGCGCTGCCGTCGAACTGCACCCACGCGCCGTTGGCAAGCCGCCAGCCGCGCTGCGCACGCAGCCCCACGCCTGCCTGGAAACGACCGGTCGTGTGCGCATTGGCCATCAGGCCGAACCCGTATCCGCCGTCCTCCGCGAATGCCCCCTGGTCGATGCGCTGGTAACGCACGTCCACGAACGGCGTGATGCGGGCCGCGCCGGCCTGCAGGTGATAACCGCCTTCCAGCGAGCCGGCGAAGTAGTTGCCGACGGAACCGCTGCCGACGGGTGCCGCCATCCCGCCCAGCAGCAGGAGCCGATGCATGTCTTCGCGGTAGTGGCCGCCACCCACCTGCGCCAGCGCGTACCAGGGACCAGTGAAGGCGGCGCCGTACAGCATCGCATGATCCATCCAGGTCTGGTTGTGGTCCCACGTCATGTCGAGCTGACCGTAGCCGCGGCTCGCACCCACGGCGTAGCCGAGCAAGGCGTGCGCGCCGGCGCGGAAATCGGCACCCACTACGCCGCCGTTGCTGCGGAAGCTTGCCCCCGCGTAGCCCGCGCGCTGCAGGTCGCTTTGCTGGCCAAGGCCCGCGTACCACGCGCCGATCCGGGCGCGCCCGTCCAACAGGTCGTCGAAATGCCCCGACAGGGCAGCTTCGCCGGCATCGATGCCGTCGAACAGCATCGCGGCGCTGGCGGCGTGCAATTGCCCGGACAAACTCTGCAAGGTTGCCTGCGCGACCGATGCTGTCGGCGAACGCTGGATGGCGCCGGCGCCCTGCAGCACGTCCCACACGAAATTTCCGCCCGTCGCGAGGCTGGCATTGATCGCATCGAAACCGGATTGCACCCGCACCGCCGCCGCCAGCGCAGCGGGATCGGTGATGGCCATCGCCTGCGCCGCCGCAGTGATGTTGAGGCTGGTGGTATCCAGCCACACCGTGCTCGGCGTGTACTGGATGGACGTGTTGAGGAACACGCCCGGCGACGTGGTCAGTTTCGCGAAGGTGCCGCTCATCGTTCCGCTCGCTTCCAGCACATCCTGGTGGTTGTTGCTCACGTAACCGGTGTCGGCGCCGAGCACATTCAAGGTGCCCGCGAGATACGCCTGCCCGGTCTTGAGGATGGAACCCAGGCTGACCGACAGCGTGCCGGTACTGGTCTGCGCGTAGTAACCGATGCTGGTGTCGCCGCCCTGCACGATCACGGTGCCGGCATTCTGGACTCCGCCGGTAGTGCCCGTGCGCGGACCGAGCGTGCCACCGCTGTTGACGATGACATCGTTGATCCCGGTCTCGCCCTGTTGCGCCCTCACCAGGGGCAACGGCTGCACGGACTGCAGGGTGCCGCCATTCACCACCGTGCCGCCCGAATAGCCGAGGTTGCCGGTCAGGACCAGCGTGCCCGTGCCGGACTTGATAAGCGTCTGGCCCACGCCGCCGATGTCGTTGCCCCACGTGGACGTGATGCCGTTGAACGCTACGCCGCCCTGGAAGGCGTCCAGCGAAACCGGACCTTGTACCGCCTTGCCGACGTTCAACATGCCCCAGCCGAAGGTGGGGTTGGGCGCCGAACCTCCCAATGGCGTGGCGGTTTCGAGAATGGTGTTCGCGACCTGCGCATTGGTGAAATACGGAAACGCCTGCCACACCAGCGCTGCGGCACCGGTGACCTGTGGCGCGGCCAGAGAGGTGCCTGACACGACGTAGTACGTCGGATTGGTGGTGCTGGCGGTGGTGTCCTTGTCCAGCACGATCACGTCGCCCGGCGCGGCGAGGCAGAAATTCATGGCGGCGCCGCAAATGTCGGAGTAGCTCGCCAACTGGGTCGGATTGTTGCTGTTGACGGCCACGACCGTCAGCCAGCCTTTCTGCAGATCGGGCGCATAGTTCGGCAACTGCGCGAAGGTGCTGGGCTGCGCGCCCGAGCCATTGCCGGCCGCGAACACCACGAGTCCCCCGTGCTGGTTGACGAACGCGCTGTAGGCTGCGTCGAACGCCTGATTGGTGGCGGCGTTGGTGGTATCCCAGGTCAGGCCGCCCCAGGAATTGTTCTGGACCATCACCCCGGCATTGATCAGCTGCTGGTTCACCTGCTGGAAGAACGTTGCATCCGAGGCACTGATCGGCGTCGGCGGCTGCCCGCTGTCGGACGGCGCGTTGTCGGAAATGATGCGCGCGGACACCAGGCTGGCGCCGGGCGCGATGCCGCCGGGAAACTTGGCGAACGGCACACCCGCCGCGATTTCCGAAACCCAGGTGCCATGGCCGACCACATCGTCGATGTTGGTGTTGTTGGCATTGGGGTTGACATCGATGAATTCCTGCAACACCCGCCCGGCCACCGTCGGATTGCTGCGCATGATGCCGCTGTCCACGATGCCGATGACGACTCCGGCTCCGGTGTAGCCGTCGGCATGCGCCGCATAGGTGTTGGTGAGTGACAGTTGCGCATCGATCGGCGGCTGCTGGGTGGTGGGTGGTGGCGTGGGCGGCGGTGCGGTCGGGGTCGGCCGCACGTTGCTGCCGCCGCCCCCGCAGGCTGCCAATACGCCCGCCGCCACGACGAGCGCCAGCCATTGCCCGCCGCGCATGCGCCAATCCGTCAATCGCCTGTCCACGTCCACCATGTCGATCTCCCCCTTCCCGTATCGTTGCCCGTGACATTCTGCACCGGCGCATGGACCTTGGCACGAACCGTTTGCGGCAGCGCAGCATCCGCCGCATAATTCACCTTGGGTCGTTTTCATTCAAGCCATCACCGCTTCGCGGCGTGGCTCGATTCAAGCGAGACGTTACTTTTCGGGAGCCAACCATGTCTGACATCATCATCGCCGGTGCCAAGCGCACACCCATCGGAGCCTTCCTCGGCCAATTCACGGGCTTCGCCACGCCCAAGCTTGGCGCCGCGGCGATCCGCGCGGCATTGCAGCAATCGGGCATCGCGCCGGGTGACGTCAGCGAAGTGCTGATGGGCTGCGTACTGCCGGCCAACCTCGGCCAGGCGCCGGCACGCCAGGCCGCTCTCGCGGCCGAGCTGCCGCCTTCGGCGGGCTGCACCACGCTCAACAAGGTGTGCGGTTCGGGCATGAAGGCGATCATGCTGGGCAATGACCTGATCAAGGCGGGTTCAGCCAGCGTGGTCGTCGCCGGCGGCATGGAATCGATGACCAATGCGCCGCACATGGTGCAGGCGCGCACGGGCATCCGCTACGGCGACGGCCAGCTGGTCGACCACATGGCGTGGGACGGCCTGACCAACCCGTACGACGGCAAGGCGATGGGCGTGTTCGCCGAAGACACCGCCGACAAATACCACTTCACCCGCGCCGACCAGGATGCGTTCGCGACCGAATCGGTGCGCCGCGCGCAGGCCGCCGTGAAGGATGGATCGTTCGCCGACGAAATCACCACCGTCACGGTGCCCGGCCGCAAGGGCGACGTGCAAATCTCGGTCGACGAAACTCCCGGCAAGGTCGATCCGGCCAAGATCCCGACCCTGAAACCCGCGTTCCGCAAGGAGAACGGCACCGTCACCGCCGCCAGCTCGTCAAGCATTTCCGATGGCGCCGCCGCGGTGGTCCTGCTTTCCGCCGACGACGCCAAGGCGCGTGGCGTGAAACCGCTGGCGCGCATCGTCGCGCACGCCACGCACTCGCAGGAACCAAAGTGGTTCACGACCGCGCCGGTCGGCGCGATCGAAAAGGTGTTGAAGAAGGCCGGCTGGAAGGTCACCGACGTGGACCTGTTCGAGGTCAACGAAGCCTTCGCGGTGGTCGCGATGGCGGCGATGCACGACCTTGCGATCCCGCATGAAAAACTCAACGTGCACGGCGGCGCCTGCGCGCTCGGCCATCCGATCGGCTGCACCGGCGCGCGCCTCGTGGTCACGCTGCTGCACGCGCTGCGTCACGCGGGCAAGAAGCGCGGCGTGGCTTCGCTCTGCATCGGCGGCGGCGAAGCCACGGCCATCGCCATCGAACTGCTGTAAGGTTGGCCGGCTGCCGGTTTGTACTGCCAAACCGGTAAGCGGGGACTGAACGTTATGTGTTCGTGAAATGGCGAAACGCTGGCGTTATCCAGTCAGACGCGGTTTAATAGTGGGGCCACTTCCGTGGCTTTCCACGGCCCAATCCAGGAGATCTCCAATGAAGTTCACCCGTACCGTACTCGTGGCTGTTGCTGCTTCCGCGCTGGCCCTGTCGTTGTCGGCTTGCAGCAACTCCGGCAGCGAAGGCTCGTCGGCTGCCACCGAGGCCCAGAATGCCGCTGAAGCCGTTTCGTCGGCTGCCAGCAGCGCCGCACAGGCTGTCGGCTCCGCCGCTGCCGCGGCCGGCTCCGCTGCGGAAGCCGCCGGCAATGCGATGAGCGGCGAGCCTGCCGCGTCGTCCACTGCCGCTGCCCCGGCTTCGGCCAGCACCGCCGCTCCGGCTTCCAGCGCTGCCAACGCGATGGACGCCATGAAGGACGCCGCCAGCAAGGCTGGTCAGGCCGTTGACGCCACCAAGGATGCGGCCGGCAAGGTTGCCGACGCAGCCGGCAAGGCCAAGGACGCGGTGAAGGGGCACTGATCCCTTCCGTAGCCTGATGTATCGAAACCGGCCGCCTTACGCGGCCGGTTTTTTTTTCGACTGCCGCACCGATTTGTGCTTTCATGCGGTTTTGTGCTTCGCGGATCCGGACATGCCAGCCATCACTTCACGCCTCGACACGCGCAGCGAAGCATTCCGCGGCAACGCGGCGGCCCTGCACAAACTCGTCGACGAACTGAAATCCGTGCTGGCGCGCACCGCCGAAGGCGGCGGCGAGAAGGCACGCGCAAAACACGTGGCACGCGGCAAGCTGTTGCCGCGCGAACGCATCCGCGCCCTGCTCGATCCGGGTTCGCCGTTCCTGGAACTGTCGGCGCTGGCCGCACACGGCATGTACGACGACGCCGCACCCGCCGCCGGCATCATCACCGGCATCGGCCGCGTGCACGGCAGCGAAGTCGTGATCGTCGCCAACGACGCCACGGTCAAGGGCGGCACCTACTTCCCGATCACGGTGAAGAAACACCTGCGCGCTCAGGAGGCCGCGCTGGAAAACCGCCTGCCCTGCATTTATCTCGTCGATTCCGGCGGCGCCTTCCTGCCGCTGCAGGACGAGGTATTCCCGGACAAGGAACACTTCGGGCGCATCTTCTACAACCAGGCGCGCATGAGCGCGCTGGGCATTCCGCAGATCGCGGTGGTGATGGGTTCGTGCACCGCGGGCGGCGCCTATGTGCCGGCGATGAGCGACGAAACCATCATCGTCAAGGGTGAAGGCACGATCTTCCTGGGCGGCCCGCCGCTGGTGAAGGCCGCGACCGGCGAAGTGGTGGACGCCGAAACGCTGGGTGGTGCCGACGTGCACACATCCATCTCGGGCGTCGCCGACCACTTCGCCGAGAACGATGCGCATGCGCTGTCGATCGCACGCGACATCGTGGCGGCACTGAATCGCAAGAAAGCCATGCCGCTGGCGCTGGCCGAACCGCGCGAGCCCAAGTACGCAACTACGGAACTCTACGGCGTAATCCCGACTGATACGCGCCGGCCCTTCGACATCCGCGAGGTGATCGCGCGCATCGTCGATGGCTCCGAATTCCACGAGTTCAAGGCGCGCTACGGCAAGACCTTGGTTACCGGCTTCGCACACATCCACGGTTACCCGGTTGGCATCGTCGCCAACAACGGGATTCTCTTTTCGGAATCCGCGCTCAAGGGCACGCACTTCATCGAGCTGTGCAACCAGCGCAACGTGCCGCTGGTGTTCCTGCAGAACATCACCGGTTTCATGGTCGGCAAGAAATACGAACAAGCCGGCATCGCCAAGGACGGTGCCAAGATGGTGACCGCCGTAGCCTGCTCACACGTGCCCAAGTTCACGGTGGTGATCGGCGGCAGCTTCGGCGCCGGCAACTACGCGATGTGCGGCCGCGCGTACGGTGCGCGGTTCCTGTGGATGTGGCCGAATGCGCGCATCAGCGTGATGGGCGGCGAACAGGCCGCGTCGGTGCTGGCGACCGTCAAACGCGACGGCATCGAGGCCGCGGGCAAGTCGTGGAGCAAGGAAGAAGAAGACGCTTTCAAGGCACCGATCCGCGCGCAATACGAGCGTCAAGGCAGCCCGTACTACTCCAGCGCGCGCCTGTGGGACGACGGCATCATCGACCCGGCCGATACACGTCGAGTATTAGGCCTCGCGATCTCGGCATCGATGAATGCACCGATCGAACCCGAACGCTACGGCGTGTTCCGGATGTAGCCACGGTTCCCACACGCCGCGCAATCGTACGCAGGCGAGTGCTAACCCGCACCGGCAGGTTTCTTCGGACCGCAGGCGCCGCAGGTGGCGCAACCATCGGCGCAGTCGCCGGTAGCCTGTTTCGGCTGCAGGCGGCTACCGATCCACTTTGAAAATCGTGAACGGCCATGCAGGCGCATGCGGATCGACGCGCCCGCCAGCCAGCGGTTGGTCATCTGTGGCGCAAGCTTGCGGAACGCGACCAGCACGCTGGCTGCCACGACCAGCGCGACGACGGCGTACTGGATGGCAAGGCTGAGGTTCACGTGAACATCCTCGCAACCTGATAGGTAACGAACGATGCCGCGTAGGCCATCGCGAACATGTAGCCGAACGAGATCGCGACATTCCGCCAGGAATCGGTCTCACGTTTGATCACGGCCAGCGTCGACATGCACTGCGGCGCGTAGGCGAACCAAACCAGCAGCGACAGCGCGCTGGCGAGCGAAATGTTGCCGACCAGCGCCTGGCCAAGGCCTGCGCCGACCGCATCGCCGCCCACCGCGTACACCGTGGCCAGCGCCGCCACCGCGGTTTCGCGTGCCGCGAACGCCGGGATCAGCGCGATGCTCATCTGCCAGTTGAAGCCGATCGGTGCGAAGACATGCGCGAGGCCACGGCCCAGGTAGCCGGCGAAGCTGTAGTCGATCGCGGGACCCGCCGCGCCGGCGGGTGGCGCCGGGAAACTCGACAACGCCCACATCAATACCGTCAGCGCGAGGATCACGCCGGTCAGCCGCTTCAGGAACACCATGCCGCGCTCGTACAGGCCGATCGCGATATCGCGCGCCTTCGGCATCCGGTACGCGGGCAACTCCATCAGCAACGCGTGTTCGCTCCGGTCGCGGCGGATGCGCTTCATCACCCAGCCCACCAGCATCGCGCCGAGGATGCCGGCGGCGTACAATGCAAACAGCACCAACCCCTGCAGGTTGAACACACCGAGCACCGGGTACGCGGGAATGAACGCCGCGATCAGCAGTGCGTACACGGGCAGGCGCGCGGAGCACGTCATCAGCGGTGCGACCATGATCGTCGCCAGGCGGTCGCGCGGATCGGTGATGGTGCGCGTGCCCATGATGCCGGGAATCGCACAGGCGAAGCTCGACAGCAGCGGGATGAACGAGCGCCCGGTCAAGCCCACTGACACCATCATGCGGTCGAGCAGGAAGGCCGCGCGCGGCAAGTAGCCCGATTCCTCCAGGGTGAGGATGAAGAAGAACAGCACCAGGATTTGCGGCAGGAAGCCGAGCACGGTGCCGAGGCCGCCACACAGACCCTCGACCACCAACCCTTGCAGCGGACCCGCGGGCAGCCACAACGCGAGTTGGCTCCCGAGCGCATCGAAACCGTCGCCGATCAGGTCGGTCAGCGGCTTGCCCAGCGCGTAGACCGCCTGGAACACCAGGAACATCACCGTCGCGAGGATCGCGAGTCCGGCCACCGGGTGCAGGACCACGCGATCGATGGCATCGTCGACGGCCGCGGTCGCGCGCGGCATCCGTACTGCCGCGGCGAGAATCGTCCGGACTTCAGCGTGCAGGTCATTGTCTTGTACGCCAGAACGATTCGACGATACGACCGGCAGATCGCCATCCACCCGTTCGATCAACGCACGTGCCCCACCCCGCCGCACGGCGACGGTTTCCACCACGGGCACGCCGAGGCGTTTTTGCAATTCGGGAACGTCGATGAAAATGCCGCGCTTCTTCGCCGCATCCATCATGTTGAGAGCCAGCACCACCGGCCGCCCCAACTGTTTCAACTCCAGCAGGAAACGCAGGTGCAGGCGCAGGTTGGTGGCATCGGCCACGCACACCACCAGATCAGGCACGGCTTCGCCGGGGTAGCGCCCTTCCAGCACGTCGCGGGTGATCTGCTCGTCGGGGCTTACCGCATCGAAGCTGTACGCGCCGGGCAAATCCAGCACCTGCATGACGCGGCCGGACGGCGCGACGAAACGCCCTTCCTTGCGTTCGATCGTGACGCCGGCGTAGTTGGCGACCTTCTGGCGGCCGCCGGTCAGCAGGTTGAACAGCGCCGTCTTGCCCGAGTTGGGATTGCCGACCAGGGCGATGCGCAACGTGCTTGCGCTCACGTCACGGACTCCACTGTCACCGCAACGCGCGCGGCCTCGCGGCGGCGCAGCGCGAAGCGTGTGTGCCCGATCTGGACGAGCAGCGGGTCCCCGCCGAACGGACCACAAGCCACCACGCGCACCGGTTCGCCCGCAACGAAGCCGAGGTCGCGCAGGCGACGCGCGACCGGGTCGGAAACGTGTGCATCATCCACCGAGCGCACCACGGCACGCGTTGCGTTGGGAAGTTCGGACAGGCGCACGGGCGGTTGCGTCATCGGGGAATCATCGGTAGGGCCTACGCGACCAGTACAGGCGCGTGGTCAAGTCAAACAACGCGGCGACTCAGGCCCCGCGCGTCATGGCAGCAGTGTCCGAAGGTACGTCCGGGTTGGCCACCGGCCGCGCGCGCCTGCGCTGCGCGGCCATGCGCAGCGACACCAGCCGCATGCCGACGACCAGCGTCACGAAAGTCACCACCCAGAACACGAGCTGCATCCCTGCGGGGCGCGCCTCGTAACCCGTCAGGACGTGCAAGGCTTGGCCGACGATGGAGCCATTGGTCAGCAGCCACGAGGTGTCCCACAACTGGTTGCCCCATGCGGGGATCAGGTTGGCCTGGATCAGGAAACCGGCTGCCGTCGAAGCCAGTCCGGACGCCAGCACCACCAGCATCCAATTGGTCGCGCTGAAGAAGTAGCGCATCGGGATGCGCAGCAATCCGAAATACAGCGCCAAACCTACCGCAACGCCGCCCGCCAGCCCCAGCGGCACGCCGGCGAGGAATCCGAGTTTGCCTGCGCCGCCCGCCGCCATGCCGAACAGGAACAGCACGATCTCGGAGCCTTCGCGCAACACCGCCAACGCGACCACGGCCAGCAGGATCGCTATCGAACTCGATCCCGCCTTCACCGAATCGGTGACGCTGCGCATGTGCAGCACCATTTCCTTGCCGTGGCTGGACATCCAGGTGACGTGCCAGCCGATCATCACCACCGCCGTCAACAACACCGCCGCCTCGAACACTTCTTGGCCGATGCCGCCCAGGGAACCTTCGATGAAGCCCATGCACAGGGCGACGATCACCGCACCGAGCACGCCCAGTGCGATCCCTCCACCCACGAACACGCCACGGCGCGGCACGCCGCGCGTGGCCGCCGCGACCACGGTCACGATCAGGGCCGCTTCCAGGACTTCACGGAATACCAGCAGTGCGATACCCAACATGTGTCGTTCACTCCACGATCAAGGTACCCGTCGTGGTCCGGTGGAAATCATCGAAGAACTTGTAGGCACCCGGCTTCAGCGGCCCGATGAACACCGTGATGGTCGAGTTCGGCAGCACGATCTTCTCGCGGTTGAAATCGGTGCTTTCGAATTCCGACGGCATCGTGTTGCGATTCGTCACCAGCACCTTGAACTTGGTGTTGGCCGGGACCTTCAGCGACGCCGGCACGAACTTGTGGTCCTGCAGCAGCAAATGGAATTCCGGCGCATCCGTGGCGCTCGCGGTGGTCGCGCAAACCACCGCGCCAGCCAGCGCCAAGGCGAACACGAACTTGCGCATCGATTGAATTCCGGATTCCAGCAAGGGTTTGGCCTGTTTCGACAGCAAATGCTAATCGTTCTCATTTATAAAGACAAGACGCCCGGGTACGGCCCCGCAACCCCGCATACTCACGCAGGGCGCGCCGAAGCCAGCCGGGCGGACACGTTATCCTTCCGGTTTTGATCCGGGAGGCGACGATGGCCGCAACCATCCGGCTGGAACGCAATGGTGCAGTGGCGACGTTGACGCTGAACCGCCCGCAGGTCCACAACGCGTTCGACGCCACCCTGATCGCCGAGTTGACGGACGCACTGGGATCACAGGCCACCGACACCAACGTGCACGTGCTGGTGCTGACCGGCGCCGGCGCCACCTTCTCGGCTGGTGCGGACCTCAACTGGATGCGGGGGATGGCGCGTGCCGGCGAACAGGAAAATCGTGACGATGCGCTGCGACTGGCGAAACTGTTGCGAGCCCTGCAGTTCTTCCCCAAACCCACGATCGCGCGCATCAACGGTTCGGCCTATGGCGGCGGCGTGGGCTTGGTTGCATGCTGCGACATCGCCATCGGCGTCGAAGGCGCCAAGTTCGCCTTGAGCGAAGTGAAGCTGGGTCTGGTGCCGGCCACGATCGCACCCTACGTGGTGCAGGCCATCGGCGCACGGCAGGCACGGCGGCTGTTCGTCAGCGCGGAAATCTTCGACGCCGCGGAAGCGGCGCGCATCGGCTTGTTGCACCAGTGCGTCGCCAGCGATCGATTGGACGAAGCGGTGGATCGCCAGCTGCACTTCCTCGCCAAGGGCGGTCCCGTCGCGCAGCACGAGGCCAAGCAACTGGCGCTGCGCACGGCC
>JAFEDX010000021.1 GCA_018241365.1 Pseudomonadota bacterium | reverse complement strand
GTTCGCGGTGCCGATGAAGATCACGTGCGACAGGTCGATGTCGACGTCGAGATAGGTGTCGTGGAACGTGGTGTTCTGCGCCGGATCGAGGACTTCCAGCAGCGCCGCCGCGGGATCGCCCTGGTAGCCGACCCCGAGCTTGTCGAGTTCGTCGAGCATCAGCACCGGATTGCGCGAGCCCGCCTTTTTCAGCGCGCGCACGATGTTGCCGGGGAGGGCGCCGATATAGGTTCGCCGATGCCCGCGGATCTCCGCTTCGTCATGCAGGCCGCCGAGGCTGAGGCGTTCGAACTTGCGTCCCATCGCGCGTGCGATGGACTGCCCGAGCGAAGTCTTGCCGACGCCGGGCGGACCGACGAAACACAACAGCGGCGCGTGCCCGTGTGGGTTGCGTTGACGTACTGCGATGAACTCCAGGATCCGCCGCTTGACCTTGTCGAGGTCGTAGTGGTCGTGGTCCAGCACCTCGCGCGCGGCTTTCAGGTCGAAGTTGTCGTCGGTTTCCTTCGACCACGGGAATTCGATCAGCCAGTCGAGGTAGGTGCGTGCCATCGAATATTCGGTGGCGCCTTCGGGCATCCGTTCGAGGCGCTTCAGCTCGCTTCTCGCCTGGGCTTCGACCGCCTCGGGCATCCCGGATTTGCTGATCGCCTCGTCCAGCGCCTTGACTTCAGCACCCCGGCCGCCGTCGTCTTCGCCCAACTCCTTCCGGATCTGTTTCAACTGTTCACGCAGGATGAACTCGCGCTGTCTCGCGTCCATCGCATCGTGCGTTTCCTTGCGGATGCGGGAGCTGATGCGCAAGACCTCCAGGCGCTGTTCAAGCTGGCGACTGACTTCCGCAAGTCGCGCAGGCAGATCGAGTGTTTCCAGAATGCGTTGCTTCTGCGCAACCTCGAGGTCCAGGTACCCGGCGACGAGATCGGCAAGGGCGCCCGGTTCGCGCATGTTGCGGACGGCGTTGACAAGCTCCTCGGGAACCTGCGGCAACAATGCCAGGCCTTCCAGCGCCTGCTGCCTGAGCGCCAGCGTCTGCGCGGCAAGCTCGGCGTTGCCGGGATCGGCACGATCCTCGATCCGCTCGGCATACACGTTGAGGTAACCGTCCGCCTGCGCGAAGCCGTTCGCGCGAAACCGCACCAGGCCCTGGCACACGAGATGGTGACTGCCATCGGGCACGGTCAGGAAGCGCAGCGGGTTGGCCAGTGTCCCGATGCCATGGAACCCGTCGGGGTGCGACGCCTTCTCCGCAGGATTGCGTTGCAACAGCAGCGCGACCGGGCGTTCGGCCTTGATCGCGGCCTGCACGGCCGCAACGGATTCAGGTCGCTCGATGACGAGCGGAAGCACCATGCCCGGGAATACCACCACGTCATCCAGTGCCACGACGGGCACCATCTCGGCGGTGGAAAGACTACCGCCCTGCGGCGGCTCTCGTGCCTCGTTGCGGGCAGTCTCCATTTCGTTCACCACATGCCCTCCAAGCTTCCCGAACGATCCACAGCCGCGCGGCGCCTACAAGAAGCAACCATCGACGGACGCCTTCATTTGGCGAGTTCCACCGTCAAGCATCCGTTCGAGAGCGTCTGGCTCTTGATGGCGTACGCCGCGATCGCGAGCCGGCACTCGAAACGGCCACGGGGGATTTCCATGCGGCGAACCGCCATCCCGGCAGGCAGCCTCGGACGGCGACGTTCGCCCGCGATGACCAGGACATGATTGTCCAACGTGCACTCGATCTCGGCCGGGTGCACATCCGGCAGGATCACCTGGACGACGAACTCGTCGATGCCCTCGAATACATCCACGGGCGGCGTCCACGACACTTGCCGCGTCGGCATTACCGCAGGCGCGCAGAACTGCCGGTGCAGCCGTTCGGCGTGTGCGACTGCGGCGAGCGCCTCGGCCCACATGACGTCGATGTATTCGTCGCCGCGCATCGTGCTCTCCGCAGCCCAGCACCCTTCATTGTAGCCACAGCGGACGCTGACGGTCAGGCGCGAACGAACGACGCGGAGACGAGGGTGCGGTGCAGACTTCGGCGCGTACGCGGTCCAGCCACGCGGACATGAAAAGGCCCGATTCGATGAACCGGGCCAAATGCACACTTGATCTTGGTGGGCGCTGAGGGTTTCGAACCCCCGACCCTCTCCGTGTAAAGGAGACGCTCTACCGCTGAGCTAAGCGCCCCACCTTGTCGCCCCGAACCGACCATCCATGGTCGGCCGGGGCACGCCAAGCCCGGTACATGCCCGGACTTGGCTTCGCCGCCGCGCAAAGCGCGGCGCGGGCGGTGCATCCTGCACCGCGATCCTGGAATTTGTCACGCGCGGTGCGATGATCACTCCTCTCGCGCGCTGCGTCCGCCTGAAACGCGGCGGCCGACGCACTACGCGTCGGCCGCCGTAAAACCACCTGTGACCGGTCCATGCCGGTCACGGTTCGCAGCTCAGTTCAACGCGTCCTTCAACGCCTTGCCGGCCTTGAATGCCGGAACCTTCGACGCCTTGATCTTGATGGTGGCGCCAGTGCGCGGGTTGCGGCCGGTACGCGCGGCGCGCTTGCGCACCACGAACGTGCCAAAGCCCACCAGCGACACGTCGTCGCCCTTCTTCAGCGCACGCTTGATCTGGTCGGTAACCGCGTCGAGCGCACGGCCAGCGTCGGCCTTGGACAGATCGGCATGGTCGGAAATCGCGTTGATCAACTCAGCTTTGTTCATGGAGACTCCCTCTTGGGTTTAGAGCAGCCCGTGGAATGTTCGGTGGATGGCGTTTTCCCCGTACCGCGGAATCACGCCTGTCCGGTCGTGGTGCAGTTCCGTATCGATGCGCTGCAATGGAGCTTGTGCGTCGCACGGCCCAGCCTTTATATCAGCGCATCTCATGGCCTGCAATAAAGACGGGGCTTGGATTTCAGCGTGTCGCACCGCGGAATGCAAGCGTTCATCCCGCGATCACGGAATGCGCCGGAATGCAAGTGCCGCACAGCCAAGCGCAGCACGGGCATGCGCGGCCGGATGCACGGTCAGTGCGTGCGCGTCGAGGACGCATCCTCGACCGGTTCATGCTTGGCTTCGGCCGCGAGCTCGCCAGCATCCGCCACGGGAATTGCGTGCTCCGGCAATGGCTTCAACGGGTTTTCCAAGGCCAGGTCGAGGACCTGGTCAACCCAACGCACGGGGTGGATCGTCAACGCGTCCGTGATGTTCTTCGGAATCTCGGCAAGATCCTTCTGGTTCTCTTCCGGGATGATCACCGTGGTGATGCCGCCACGATGCGCGGCCAGCAGTTTCTCCTTGAGGCCGCCGATCGGCAACACCCGCCCACGCAGGGTGATCTCTCCGGTCATCGCGATTTCCGAGTGCACCGGGTTTTTCGTCAACGCCGACACCAGCGCCGTGCACATCGCTATGCCTGCGCTGGGGCCGTCCTTCGGCGTCGCGCCTTCCGGCACGTGCACGTGGATGTCGTACTTGTCGTGGAAATCCGCCTCGATGCCCAGCCGCTGCGCGCGCGCCCGCACGACCGATTGCGCGGCCACGATCGATTCCTTCATCACGTCACCCAACTGGCCGGTCTGGATCAGCTTGCCCTTGCCCGGCACCACCGTGGCTTCGATGCTGAGCAGGTCGCCGCCGACCGAAGTCCACGCAAGGCCGGTCACCAGGCCGACTTCGTTCTGCTGTTCCTTGCGGCCGAAATCGAAGCGGCGCACGCCAAGGTACTTGTCGAGGTTCTTCGAATCGACCTTCAGCGTCTTCGCCGCGCGTTTCTTCGCCACCGGCTTGGCCTTGGCAGCCTTGGCCTGCTCCGCAGCGGGTTTCGCGGGTTTGGCGGACTCGGCCAGGGTCAGTTCCTTGACCACCTTGCGGCAGATCTTGGCGAGTTCGCGTTCGAGGTTGCGCACGCCCGATTCGCGCGTGTAGTAGCGGATGATGTCGCGCAGCGCACCTTCCGACACGGACAGCTCGTCATCCTTGAGGCCGGCGGCCTTGATCTGCTTGGGCAACAGGTACTTCGTCGCGATCGCGACCTTCTCGTCCTCGGTGTAGCCGGGGATGCGGATGACTTCCATGCGGTCCAGCAACGGCGCCGGGATGTTCATCGAGTTGGCCGTCGCAATCCACATCACCTCGGACAGGTCGAAATCGACTTCGAGGTAGTGGTCGTTGAAGGCGTGGTTCTGCTCGGGGTCGAGCACTTCCAGCAGCGCGGCCGACGGATCGCCGCGGAAATCCATCGCCATCTTGTCGATCTCGTCCAGCATGAACATCGGGTTCTTGGTCCCGACCTTGGACATGTTCTGGATGATGCGGCCCGGCAGCGAGCCGATGTAGGTGCGGCGGTGGCCGCGGATTTCGGCTTCGTCGCGCACGCCGCCCAGGCTCTGGCGCACGAATTTGCGGTTGGTTGCGCGCGCAATCGAATGTCCGAGCGAGGTCTTGCCGACGCCCGGCGGGCCGACGAGGCACAGGATCGGCCCCTTGATCTTGTTCACGCGCTGCTGCACGGCAAGATATTCAAGGATACGTTCCTTGACCTTTTCCAGGCCATAGTGGTCCTCGTCCAGCACGCGCTCGGCCATGCGCAGGTCCTTGCGCACCTTGCTGCGTTTCTTCCACGGCACGCCGACCAGCCAGTCGAGGTAATTGCGCACCACCGTGGCTTCGGCCGACATCGGCGGCATCTGTTTCAGCTTGTTGAACTCGGCCTTGGCCTTCGCCAGCACCGGCTTGGGCATCCCGGCCGCGTCGATCTTCTTGGCCAGCGCGTCGATCTCGTTGCCGCCCTCCTCGATGTCGCCCAGCTCCTTCTGGATCGCCTTCATCTGTTCGTTGAGGTAGTACTCGCGCTGGCTCTTCTCCATCTGGGTCTTGATGCGCCCGCGGATGCGTTTCTCGACCTGCTGCAGGTCCAGCTCGCTCTCGACCAGGCCGATCAGCATTTCGGTGCGCGCGCCGACTGCAAGCGTATCCAGCACCTTCTGCTTGTCCGAGAGGCGCACCGAGAGGTGCGCGGCAATCGAATCGGCCAGCCGCGACAAATCGTCGATGCCGGACAGCCCGGTCAACACTTCCGGCGGCAGCTTGCGGCTCTGGCGCACCAGTTGCTCGAACAGGCTCACCAGCATGCGCGCCGCGGTTTCGAGTTCCACGGTCGGACGATCGAACAAGGGCTGCAGCGACACCGCGTGCGCGTGCAGCATGCCATTGGCCTCGAAACAGCTTTGCAGGCGCGCGCGCGACTGGCCTTCGACCAGCACCTTCACGGTGCCGTCCGGCAACTTCACCAGTTGCAGCAGGCTGCCGATGGTGCCCACGGCGTGCAGGTCGGCCTCGCCCGGATCGTCGGTTTCCGGCTGCTGCTGCGCCACCAGCAGGATGCGGCGGTCGCCTTCCATCGCGGCTTCCAGCGCCTTCATCGACTTCTCGCGGCCGACGAACAGCGGGATCACCATGTGCGGGTACACCACCACGTCGCGCAGGGGCAGTACCGGCAGATCGACGGTCGCGGTGACGGTTTCGGGAGTTTCGTTGGCCATTTCGTTTCTTGGTCGGGAATTGCACGAAGCCCGCGGGGCGGGCGATGGGATGAGGATGGTGGCGGCACGCGCCGCAATCAAGCGCCTGGCGCGACGACCGTGCCGGCAGTCACGCATCGACACCATTCGCTGTACGACGCCGCCCAAGCACACCGTGGAGCAACAGACTCCGACGTCCCTGTCTCTGTTCCGCTCGCATCCCACGCGAGCGGGTGCCTTTCTCTTGCTTGGCCAAGAGAAAGGCACGAAAGAGAAGGCCACCCCGCGAACACGCCCTTCGTCCATCCATGGACTACGGGTTCGCTCGCCGCCGCCGGGGTTCGCCGACGGCACATCCTTGTGCCTGCGGCGAACTGGCGCACTTCGTGTGCGCCACCCTTCGGGCATTTCCGTCGTCCGCTCGCCGTGTTCGAGGGGCCCGCAGGCGCATCCCGCGCGCGGCGACGCGAGCCAAACGGTTTGCGCTCGCTCCGAACCAGTCCATGGACGGCCGGCGCCTGAGCAGAGCAATCCACGCGCCTTTGCATGACGCCGCGGCGCGCAGCCGATCGCGCGAGCAAGGCGCGCATGTTTGAGCACATGGATGTGCGAGTTCGCGCCGGCGCGCGATCGGCGAGCACCAAGGGAAGTTTCAGCGACGCGATGTCGCTGAAACCGTCGTGCCAGGCGCAATGGTCTTTCGCCCCTTTCTGCCGTAACAGAAAGGGGCTCGCTCGCTTGCGAGCGCAACCGCTCCTAATCGCCCATCTGCTTCTGCATGTGCTCGCGGCGTTCCTGCGCATCCAGCGACAGCGTCGCGATCGGGCGCGCTTCGAGACGATCGATGCCGATTTCCTCGTCGGTTTCCTCGCAATAGCCGTAGCGGCCTTCCTCGATCTTGCGCAGCGCCTTCTCGATCTTGGAAATCAGCTTGCGATAGCGGTCGCGGGTGCGCAGTTCCAGCGAGTTCTCGGTTTCGCGGGTGGCGCGCTCGGCATCGTCGCCAACGTCGCGCACTTCTTCGCGCAGGTTCTCCATGGTCTGGCGCGATTCCTCGACCAGCTGGTCGCGCCAGTCCTTCAACTTCTGGCGGAAATACGCCAGCTGCCGGGGACCCATGTATTCCTCTTTTTCGGAAGGCTTGTAGCCTTTCGGCAGATCTACGTTGACCGAAGCCGGCAGCGCATAGCGGCCGTCCTCGCGGGTAATGGTCTGCTCGTCGGTGGGTGCGGCGCTGAGGCGCGCGGCGACACCGCCGACGGGCCTGGTGTGTACCGGCTTGCGGGCGGGTGGCGGCGTGGCGTGCGACGCACCGTGCCCGGCATGTCCGGTGGAGGCGGAATGGCCGCGGGAGGCCGCGACCGGCTTGGCCGCGGGCTTGCTGGAAACTGCAGCCTTGTGTGTGGACTTGGACGGGGATTTCTTCACTGCGGGAACCTTGGGAATCTTCTTCGTCGTGGGTTTCTTGGTGGGCTTTGCCGTGGCCTTGGCACCGCTCCTTGCCGGCTTCCCCGCCGGCTTGCGTGCAGCCTTGGCGGCACTCTTGCGCACGACCTTCACGGGCGCCTTGCGCACCGGCTTTGCGGTGGTCTTTTTCGCGGGCCTGGCCTTGGCCGGCTTGGCCACCGATCTGGCGGATTTGTCGCTGCGCTTGGCGGTATGACGCTTCGGCTTTGCCATGTCCTGTGCACTCGAGGTTGTGGAGATGCGACCGCGTGTTATAGCGTAGTCGCCCCACCCGGGCAACCGATTCCGTCATCGCCGGGAACCTTTCCAACTTCACCCAGCCGATCCGCCTTGACCCGCGTCCTGCTGTTCCTGATTGCCGTCTACAAACGCACCCTGAGTCCGCTGCTGGGTGCGCGTTGCCGGTTCTATCCCAGCTGTTCGACTTACGCGCGCATCGCCATCGCGCGCTTCGGCCCCTGGCGCGGCAGCGTGCTTGCGGCGTGGCGTATCCTGCGCTGCCAGCCGTTGTGCGAGGGCGGCCCGGATCCCGTTCCCGATCATTTCACGCTGCGCCGCTGCAATCACGGAGAACATTGAATGGCTGACTGGCTGATCAAGCACGCCGAACTCGTCAATGAAGGGCGGCGATTCCACGCCGACCTGCGCGTCCGCGGCCAGCGCATCGCCGAAATCGGCGGCGATCTCGCTGCACGCGCGGGCGAACAGGTGTTCGATGCCGCCGGGCTGTGGCTGCTGCCCGGCATGATCGACGACCACGTGCACTTCCGCGAGCCGGGTTACACGGCGAAAGCCGACATCGCTTCGGAATCGCGCGCGGCGGTCGCGGGTGGCGTCACCAGCTTCTTCGAGATGCCCAACACCAGGCCGGCCACGCTGACCCGCGAACTGCTGGAGGACAAGTACGCCATCGCCGCGCGTACGTCACCCGCCAACTTTGCGTTCTACTTCGGCGCCGGCAACGACAACCTCGACGAAATCCGTGCGTTGGACCCGCGCCGCGTACCGGGCGTCAAGGTGTTCCTGTGCGAATCGACGGGAAACCTGTGCGTCAGCGACCCGGCCGCGCTGGAAGGCGTGTTCCGCGACTCGCCGGTGACGGTGGTGGTGCACGCCGAGGACAGCCACATCATCCATGCCAACCTCGATGCCGCCAAGGCGAAATACGGCGACGCCATCCCGATGGCGCTGCATCCGCAAATCCGTTCGCGCGAAGCCTGCGTTGAATCAACCACGTGGGCCGTTGCAACCGCGCGCCGCCATGGCACGCGCCTGCACGTGCTGCACGTATCCACCGCCGACGAGCTCGCGCTGTTCGAGCGCGGCCCGACCGCGAACAAGCAGGTCACCGCGGAAACCTGCGTGCATTTCCTGCGTTTTTCCGACGCCGATTACGCCACGCTGGGTGGCAAGCTCAAGTGCAACCCTGCGGTCAAGGCCGCGTCGGATCGCGACGCGCTGCTCGCCGGGCTGGCCGACGGCCGCCTCGACATCCTCGCTACCGATCATGCGCCGCATCTCGAATCGGAAAAAGCGAACCCCTACACGAGCTGCCCGTCGGGTATCCCGCTGGTGCAGTTCGCATTGCAATCGGCGCTGGAACACGTGTTCGAAGGCAAGCTGACCTTGGAGCGCCTGGTCGAAACGACCGCGCATGCGCCGGCAACCTTGTTCCGCATCATCGACCGCGGCTTCCTGCGCGAAGGCGCCTTCGCCGACCTGGTGCTGGTCAATCCGAACCAACCACAAATCGTACGCAGGGATCGTATCCTGTCGAAATGCGGCTGGTCGCCGTTCGAAGGCGACACCTTCCGCAGCAGCATCGCCGCGACCTTCGTCAACGGCCGCCTGGCTGCGCGTGACGGAAAATTGCTGGATGCATCACCGGCGATGCGGCTGGAATTCGCTCACCCGTAGGAGGGCCGGAAGGCCCGACTGTCAGCATCGATTGACGGAGACAGGGTCGCGGCTTCCGCCGCACCTACTCCCAGGCGCAGCTCACTTCGGCCACCGCATCATGCGGGTGCAGGCTTTCGTGGTGCGCGGCGCGGATGTGGTAGCTGGCGACCCGCGGGTCGTCCTCGAGTGCGTCGCGGATGCGGCGCGCGGCGTCCTCGCAGAACATCGGATTCTCGGCGTTCAACACCGCGAAAGCCTGCTCGTCCTCGCGCTTCACCGCGGTCTGCACCGGCGTCGCCAACGCCCGCTCGACCGCATCGATCAGCTCCACCACCGGCAGGTCGAACCCCTGCGCCAGCTTGACCCGCACGCGCGCCGTGCTGCGCTGCGCATGCGGCGTCGCCGCCACGCCGCGCCCGCCCAGCCAGTCGCGCAGCGCCTGGTGCGAAGGCGCCGCATCCGCAAAATCCTCGTCGAAGCGTTGCTGGTTGGCTTGCCGCGACAGCGCCAGCGAAGCCGGACAGGTCGAGGAATACTGCACTTCGCAAACGAGCTGCAGCGTGAAGCGGCCGTCCGCCAGGCTGGCTTCGACCAGCACCGGGTAGGACTTCCAACCCGCGTTGTCGCTGACCAGCGCCGGGCGTCTCAGCAGGTGCTGGTAGGCGATGCGCAGGCGCACGCGCGACGACAACCCGGCGTGCGAATCCAGCAGCGCGTGCAACAGGCTGCGTAGCGCGGAAGGCGTCAGCGCTTGCGCAGCCAAGGCCTGCTCCAGCAGGACATACAGGCGCGACATGTGGATGCCACGCGCCTTGGCATCCACCAGGTCCACCGCGACATCGACGTGTGCCGGCGCGGTCAGCACCTCGCCAGCTGCACCGGCGTAGCGCACCGGCAGGTCGATGCCGTCCATCCCCACCCAATCCAGTGCGCCGCTTGCAGCGGGTTCGCCCATGGCGGCGACGTCGGGCAGGTTTTCGGGAACAGTATTCATGCAGAGGTCTCGGGGAACCGGTATCCACGCCAGATGCGGGCGGCCTGCCAGGTCTTCAACAGATGGCGGAAGCCGTGCTCCGGCTGTTGCAGCGCCGCCAGCGGATCGGCGGCGCGCGCGGCCCGCCGGAGCCCATGCAGGTCATGTTGCAGGCCGACCGCGCGAAACAGGCTCAACGGGCCTTCCATTGTAGCGGCTCGCGCCAGCTCGCGTTCGAGATCCACTGCGTGGTCGCGCAGCGCCGACCGGCGCGCCTGCCCGTCTTGCGTCAGGTCATCAAGGGTGAGTCCATGCCGGGCCATGAGATTCATCGGCAACGGCACGCGCGCATTGGCGACCGCCGTGCCCAGGCTGCGCAGGCTGGACACGAGCTGCGCCACCGCGATCACCGCAGCCGCACGCGCGGCTTCCGCGCGCGCACCAAACCAGATGCGGGTTTCGAGGTCCGCAAAGGCCGCAGCGAGCGGCCGTGCCGCAGCCAGCTGGGCAGCGCCATTCGCAGGCGGCGGTGCGCCCAATGCCAGCAGCGAGGCATCCACCGCGGCCGTCCAACAGGTGACAGGAACCGCGCGCACGCGCGCATCCGCGAACAAAGGCTGCAGCAAGGGATGGCGGATTTCGCCTTGTACCGCCCGCTGCATTTCTTCACGCCACCAGCCGAGCTTGGTCGCCGCAACCTGCGGTTCGCGCGCATCGCGCACGGCTTTCAGCCATTCCTCCTCCAGCGCGGCCAGCGCGCCGAACCGGGTGCGCTCGGCCGGCCGCAGGAACAGCCACGCCGTGGCGCGTTGCGGATCAGCCTCGCGCCAGCGGCTGAGGTAACTGTCGAACGCGGTTTCGCTCATGCATGCTCGAACCAGCGGGTGATCGCGTCGGCATCGGCAGCGATCGCGTCGGGCCCCCATCCCGCAGGATCGGCACCATCGAGATAACCCCACGCGGCCGCGACCGTGTACATGCCGGCAGCGTGGCCGGCCACGATGTCGCGCGGGTCATCGCCCACGTACACGCTGTGCGCGGGATCGACACCGGCGAGCCCGCAGGCATGCAGCAATGGCGCCGGATCAGGCTTGCGCTGCGGCAAGGTGTCCCCGCCCACCACCGCCGCGACCCGCGACGCGTAGCCGAGTTTGTCCAGCACCTGTTGCACCAGCCCGGCATTCTTGTTGCTGACCACGCCCCAGCGCATGCCGCGCGCCTCGATCCGTTCCAGCAGCGCTTCGATACCGGGGAAAACATGGGTATGCACCATGCCGGTCGCGGCGTAGAGTTCAAGCAGGCGTGGCAACAGGGCTTCCACCGCCACCTCGTCGTTGCCGACCGCGGTGCGCAGGATCGCGCGCGCACCGCGCGACACCACTTCGCGCACGTGTTCGAATGCGGGTACGGCAATGCCCTGCTCGCCACTCAACGCTGCCAGCGCATCATGGATGTCGCGTGCCGAATCGGCGAGCGTGCCATCGAGGTCGAAGAACACTGCGGCAAGCGGTTGTGGCAGCGGCTTCATCCGACCAGTTTGCTCGCGGCCACCAGATAATTGACCGCCGTATGTCGTGTCAGCCATGCTTTTCGATTCAATGGGTTGTAGGCAATACCCGCGATTTCGTCGAGCATCAGTCCGGCACGGCGCAGCAGCGCGGCGAGCTCCGACGGCTTGAGGAATTGCCGGTAATCGTGGGTGCCGCGCGGCAACAGGCGTGCGAGGTACTCGGCCCCCAGGATGGCCGTGACGAAACTCGCCGGCGTGCGATTCAGGGTTGACAGGAACAGCTTGCCGCCGGGTTTGACCAGCGCTGCGAGGTCCGCAACCAACGCAGCCGGATCAGGCACATGCTCGATCAATTCCATGCAGCACACCGCGTCAAACACTGCCGGCTCGGCCGCCGCAAGCTCACCGGACGCGCACAGGCGGTAGTCGATCACCAGCGGCTGCGGCAAGGTCGCATTGGTTTCGTGCAGGTGCAGCTTGGCGACTTCGATGACCTCGGGCGCCAGGTCGATCGCCGTCACGTTCGCGCCGGCCCTGGCCAACGCTTCGCTCAACAGGCCGCCGCCACAACCCACGTCCGCCACCCGCGCACCGCGCAGAACCATGCGCTCGGCGATGAAAGCCAGCCGCACCGGGTTCAGGTCATGCAAGGGACGCGATTCGCCATCCGGATCCCACCAGCGATGCGCGAGTTTGCCGAAGCGGGCAAGCTCCTCGGGATCGACGTTGTGCATCGTGTCGTTCACGTGTTCTCGCTAATCCAGCGCAGCAATCCGTTCGCTCCAGCGGCGGGCCTTGTCCAGCACGCCGGCGAGATCGAAATCCACCAGTGCACCATTGGCCAATTTGCGTTGGCCGTCGATCCATGCGTCACTGACCTGGCGGCGCGATACCGCGTAGGCAAGGTGCGAGATGACATTGTAGAGCGGCTGGGTCTCGACTTCGTCCATGCGCACGGCCACGAGGTCGGCACGCTTGCCGAGTTCGATCGAACCGATGGTTTCACCCAGGCCAATTGCGCGCGCACCGTTCAGCGTGGCTGCGCGCAGCGCAAACGCATCGTCGAACGCCGCGGCATCGTTCGCCACGCCCTTGGCCAGCAGCGCAGCCGTGCGCAGTTCGCCGAACATGTCGAGGTCGTTGTTGGACGCACAGCCATCGGTGCCGAGTGCAAGATTCACCCCGGCACGCCGCAGTTTTTCCGCCGGACAAAAGCCCGAGGCCAGTTTCAGGTTGGACTCCGGGCAATGCGCCACGGATACGCCGGCCTCGGCGCACACGGCAATTTCCGCATCGCTCACCTGGGTCATGTGCACCGCGATCAGGCGGTCGTTGACCAATCCGAGTTTCTGCAGGCGCTGGAGCGGACGCAACCCGTGTTCGCGCCTGCTGTCCTCGACTTCCCGCGCGGTTTCCATCAGGTGCAGGTGCACCGGAATGTCCAGCTGATCAGCCAACGTGCGTATGCGCTCGAACGACTCGTCGGCCACGGTATAAGGCGCATGTGGTGCAAACGCGGTGCCGATCAGGGCGTCGCCACGCCAGGCGTCATGCACCGCCAGCGCGCGCTCGAAATAGCCGTCGCGATCCTTGGCCCACGCACTGGGAAATTCAATGATCGGCAAACCGACCATGGCGCGGAAGCCATGCGCCTTGTACGCCTGCGCCTGCGCATCGGGGAAAAAGTAGTTCTCGTTGCAGCAGGTGGTACCACCGCGCAACATTTCGGCGATCGCGAGCTCGACGCCATCGCGCACGAACTCGGCGCCGATCACCTTGGCCTCGACCGGCCAGATGTGCTCCTGCAGCCACGTCATCAACGGCAGGTCGTCCGCCAATCCGCGCAGCAGCGTCATCGGATTGTGGGTGTGGGCGTTGACCAGGCCCGGGATCAATGCGTGTTCGTGCAGGTCCACGCGTTCGCGCGGTGCGAATTGCGAGTTGGCATCGGCGGCTGGAAGCACCGCGACGATGGCACCATCGTCAATCACGACGGCATGATTCTCCAGCACCACGCGGTCGGGCTCGACCGGCACGATCCAGCGCGCGGATATCAAGAGGTCAATGGATCGCGGCGTGCCCATTTCGACGTTCCGGCCAGGATTTGCACGTAGGAGCCTGCGTGCAGGCGACGGTCGCGAGCACGCTCGCTCCTGCACCAGACTATTTGACCCGGCTGACGTACTCGCCGGTGCGGGTATCCACGCGGATCACTTCGTCCTGGTTGACGAACAGCGGCACGCGCACGGTCGCACCGGTCTCGAGCTTGGCCGGCTTGCCGCCGCCTCCCGAGGTATCGCCACGCACACCGGGATCGGTTTCGGCGATCTTCAGTTCCACGAAGTTGGGCGGCGTGACCGACAGCGGCACGCCGTTCCAGAACGTGACGATGCACTCCTCTTCGCCCTTCAACCACTGCGCGGCCTCGCCGACGGCATTCTTGTCGGCGGTGTGCTGCTCGTAACTCGCCGGGTCCATGAAGTGCCAGAACTCGCCGTCGTTGTACAGATACTGCATGTCGGTATCGACCACGTCGGCGCCTTCGACCGAATCGGTCGCCTTCATGGTCTTCTCGGTGGTACGGCCGTTCTTGAGGTTGCGGATCTTGATGCGGGTGAAGGCCTGGCCCTTGCCTGGCTTGATGAAGTCCGCGCCGACGATCACGTAGGGATCGCCGTCGACGATGATCTTCAAACCGTTCTTGACGTCGTTGAGACCATAGCTGGCCATTTGCTAGCTCCGTGGATACGGGTCGCCACCGGAATCGTCGTGAACCCGATCCGGGGTTGACCTAAAATGAATGGTTTGCCGGGCAACCCGCCCGGCACAGGGCCCAACATGATAACCGCAATCGGAGATTCCACGCAGCCGCAGCCGCTGCCCGACTGGCGCAAATCACTGCGTGACGCCGTCACCGACCCACGCGAGCTGCTGGCGCTGGTGGGCTTGCCGGAGCTGGCCGACCGGCTGCCTGCCAACGATGCCGGCTTCGCCTTGAAGGTGCCACGCGGGTTCGTGGCGAGGATGCGCCAGGGCGACCCGCACGACCCGTTGCTGTTGCAGGTGTTGCCGTTGCCGGCCGAATTGGACGAAGTCGAAGGCTTCGTCGACGACGCGGTCGGCGATCTTGCCGCCGTCGCCGGCCACGGCGTGCTGCACAAGTACGAAGGTCGTGCGCTGCTGATCGCGGCGGGCAGCTGCGCGGTCAACTGCCGCTATTGCTTCCGCCGGCACTTTCCCTACGCCGAGGAACTCGCGGCCAGCCATGCCTGGCGCGCAGCGATCGATTGCCTTGGCGCGGATACCTCGATCCGCGAGGTGATCCTGTCGGGTGGCGACCCGCTGGTGCTCTCGACACAAAAGTTGACAGAGTTCACGGAAGCCCTGAGAACCCTGCTGCATGTCGTCCGCCTGCGCATCCATTCGCGCCTCCCGGTGGTGCTGCCCGAGCGCGTCGACTACGGCCTCTGCGCATGGCTTGCCAACCTGCCGCTGCAGCGTGTGGTGGTGATCCATGCCAACCACCCGGACGAGCTGGACGCCAGCGTTGGCGCGGCCTGCGCGCGTTTGCGCGCAACCGGCGCCACGCTCCTGAACCAGTCCGTGCTGCTGCGCGGCATCAACGATGACGCCGATGTTCTGGCCGAACTTTCCGAGCGACTATTCGCGTTTGGCGTGCTGCCCTACTACCTGCACCAGCTCGACCGGGTGCGCGGCACCGCCCATTTCGAGGTGCCCGTCGCACGCGCCCGCGAGTTGGCCGATATGTTGCATGGACGTCTACCGGGGTATCTTGTGCCGCGGCTGGTGCGCGAAGTGGCAGGCGAACATGCGAAACACCTACTGTGATGTGCAAGCTGGCGCCGTTGCTGCCGATAGGGTAAAAAAGCCTTCTCGGCAGATGCTGGCAAGGAAGGCTCGCGCAAAGCTTCCGTCGGGAGGCGAATCCAGCGCTGCCAGAATGGAAGCCGCTGGCATGAATCCGGCCAGCCACCACGGCACCGTCAAAGGACATCCAAAGGCACCCATGCTGCCCGAACCCATCACCAAGCTGATCATTGCGGAGGATCAGGCCGAAGACGCCGAACAGATCATCAGCGTGCTGCGCAACAGCGGCATCGCACTGCGTCCGCAACGCATCTCGACCGAGGAGGAGTTGGCGGCCTCGCTGGAATCGTTCACGCCTGATCTGGTGCTGGCCAACCCGGCCTGCAAGGCAATCACCCTCGCCGCGATCGGGCGGGCACTCGACGCCACCGGCAAGGACGTCGCGCTGCTGGCCCTCACCGACAAACTCACCGACGATGCCGTCGCCGCCATCCTTACCCATGGCAGCGTGCGCGGGATCGCACTGCGCAACCGCCACGACCAGTTGCAGGCCGTGGTGAGGCGCGAACTCGATTCGCTGAACACCCGCCGCAATGTGCGCCGGCTGGAAGCGGCACTGCGCGAATCCGATCGCCGTTGCGATGCGTTGCTGGATTCCTCGCGCGATCCGATCGCCTACATCCACGAAGGCACCCATGTTCGCGCCAACAACGCCTACCTCGAGATGTTCGGTTTCGCGAGCTTCGAAGACGTCGAAGGCCTGACCATCCTCGACCTGATCGCCCCGCAGCACACCGCCGACTTCAAGGACCTGCTGAAGCGCCTCGCACGCGGTGAAAAACCGCCCCCGCGGCTCGACCTGACCGCCCAGCGCGGTGATGGCGGCACGTTCGACGCGGTGATGGAATTCTCGGCTGCGACCTACGAAGGCGAACCCTGCCAGCAGATCGTGTTCCGTCTGCCTGCCACCGACACGGAGACGGAAAAGGAACTGCACCTGCTGAAAACCCGCGATCAGCTGACGGGCCTGTACAACCGCACGCACTTCCTGGAGCTGGTGGACGAAGCGGTCGCCCGTGCGATCGACGGCACCACGGACCAGGCGCTGCTGTTGCTGGAACCCGACAACTACCGCACCGTGATCGACACCGTCGGCATCACCGGCGCCGACGACGTGCTGCGCCAGCTGGCCGGCACCATCAAGCAACGCCTCGGCGAAACGGATCGCGCCGGCCGCATCGGCGACCACTCGTTCGGCGTCCTGTTGTCCGGGCGCGCGCTTGCGGACGTGCAGCAGATCGCCGAATCGCTGCGCGCCAGCGTCGAAGCCGCGATCATCGAGGCGGGCGGCAAATCCACCAGCCTCACCATCAGCCTTGGCGGCAGCCTGATCGGCGAGAAGAACGCGAAGTCGCAGGTGTTGCTGTCGCTGGCCGACGATGCCCTGCGCGCCGCATCGGGCCAGGGCGGCAACCGCTTCGACATCCATGACCCCGCCGCCGCCGACAAGGCCGAGGCCGCGCGCCAGCAACAATGGCTGGAACTGATCGACGCCGCACTCGAGCGGGACGGGTTCCTGCTGTATTACCAGCCGGTGATCAACCTGCAGGGCGAGGAAGGCGAGTTCTACGAAGTGCTGCTGCGCATGCGCGGCCCGACCGAAGAAGTGATGCCTTCACTGTTCATGCCGATCGCCGAACGCCACGACCGCTTGTTGGCAATCGATCGCTGGGTGATCGAGCATGCGATCAAGGCGCTCGGCAACCGCACCAACGAAGCCGCGCCCACCACCCTTTTCATCAAACTCTCGACCCTGACCCTGCACGACGAATCCCTCGCCGACTGGGTCGACGGAAAACTCGTCGCAGCCAACGTCAAGGCCTCGCAACTGGTGTTCGAAGTGCCGGAAGCCAAGGTGATGACTTGCCTGAAGCCCGCCCGGGAGTTCGTCGACCGCTGGCGCAAGAGCGGCGGCGGCTTCGAGCTGGAGCAATTCGGCTCGGGCCTCAACTCGTTCCAGGCCCTGAAGCACATCGACGCGGATTTCCTGAAGATCGACCGCGCGCTCACCACCGATCTCGCGCACCACGCCGACAACGAACAGAAGGTGCGCGAACTGTGCTCGCAGGCCCATGCCGCCGGCAAGCGCATCGTGGTCGAATGGATCGAGGAAGCCTCCAGCATGCCGACCCTGTTCTCGGCCGGCGTCAACTTCGCGCAGGGCAACTTCCTGGCCTCGCCATCACCCGAGATGCGCGCGGTGACTTGAAGCGCCGGACGCGTTGCACACCGCGGCATTCGACGGACAAGGCCAGCATCGCCCGGCGGACGCGTCCGACTTCTATTCGTCCGATTCAGCCCCTGTCCGGCTGGGCCTCAATGCGGGCCGCCTGCAGCGAGACACGCTTGCTGCCGCCTGCGAGCCACTGTGTGCCCAATTCCTTGAATCCGAACTTGTCGTGGAACGCACGCGACGCCGGATTCGGCGGATCGAGGTTGTACTCGCAGGTGACCGTCTCCACGCCTTGGGAACGCGCAAAGGCGAACAGGTCGTCATACAGCCTGGAACCCACTCCGCGCCCGGCGTACTCCTGCGCGACGACAATCCGGTCGATGTACAGGAAAGTTTCCAGCCGGCCGGCGAACCACCGGTAGTTTTCGCTCTCGTAGGGAGCCTGCTCACGGATTGCAATCAGGAACGCCACGACCTGATCCTGGGCTGCCGCTACCTTGCAATAGGCCGACATGTGTACAAGCCGGACCAGGCGTTCGCGATCCATAGGGCTGGTTTTCTCGACCTCGCGGTCATTGAGGCCAAGGATGTCATCAAAATCGGATTCCGTCGCCGCGCGAATGTCCATCATGCCCAACCCCTTCACGCCCTCTTCCGGGCCAGCATCACGCTGACGGTCGTGCTGCAACGCGCCAGGCTCACCCAACCCGTATCGACAAGCTGCTTCGCGGTTCTGCCCTGCGACAACCCGCGGATGCCACCGCAAACGTTCAAGGCTCGAACTGTTCGTCCAGGATCCGCTGCGCCAGGCTGTGTTCGGGATCGAACAACAGGGTGATCGCACGTTCGCGTGCTTCGCGCACCTGGATTTCGACCGCGTCGCGCACTTCATGGAAATCCGCGGTAGCGCTGACCGGGCGGTGCCCCGGCTCCAGCGTGCGCAGGCCCACCCTGGTCGCCACCGGCAGCAGGGCGCCGCGCCAGCGCCGCGGCCGGAACGGACTGATCGGAGTCAGCGCCAGCACGTTGGCGTCCAGCGGCAGGATCGGTCCGTGCGCGGAAAAGTTGTAGGCCGTCGAACCCGCCGGCGTTGCAACCAGCAAGCCATCGCAGACGAGGTTCGCGAGCTTCACCTCGCCATTCAATGAAACTTCGATGTGTGCGGCCTGGTTGGTTTGGCGCAGCAGCGAAATCTCGTTGAACGCCAGCGCGGAAACATCGCTGCCATCGCTGCGCTTCACCCGCATCTCCAGCGGATGCAAAACCGCCGGGTGCGCGGCGCCAATACGTGCCGGCAGGTCGTCGGCAAGGTAACGATTCATCAGGAAGCCGACCCGGCCGAGCTTCATGCCGTAAACCGGCAGGCCGTGACCAAGCTGCGCGTGCAGGGTACGCAGCATGAAGCCGTCGCCGCCCAGCGCCACGATCACGTCGGCGCTGTCGGGCTGGACGGCCCCATACCGCGCCTGCAGCTGGTCGCAAGCCGTACGCGCCTTGTCCGACGCGGAGGCGACAAACGAAAGCTTCGGGCTGGCGGCAACGGGGCGCGGCGCGGTAGCCATGCCGCCAGTTTGCGCGATATTGGTGCGATCGTCCATGATCGCTGCCCACCGACGTCGGGAAGCGGCGTGCGCGTGGCATCGAGCGGCGCCAGAACGTCCCTCAGAGCTGCCATCCCTGGCAAACAGCTCCATGGCGCGACTTTTCACAACAGCAGCTTTGCGGGAGGTATTCCGCCTCCTGCTCGCAAGTTACGTAACCCATGAACCGCTGAAAAACCGTCGCGAGCGGACAACGCCATCCATGGCGAAAGAGCTCCATGATTGCGGGTCGCCGACTACATCGGCAGGATTGCCGATGTGAACGCCGAAGGCGGCCTGAAAGGCGAGCCACAGGGATGTGGCGAGTCAGCGCAGGAAGCGGAGTGTACACGTCAGTACATGAGCATTCCGAGCACCGCCGGCACGCAAGCTGCCGAGCACAGCAGGTTGTTCAGTGGTTCATCAGCCCGCCTGCGCAATTTGCGCCAGCCTCCGCAACGCCACCGACGCGATCGGATAATCGACGTCCACGCCGCGGATCTCGTCCAGCATGCTGCGGGTGAACTGCAGCGTCGGGTTGTCGCGCTGCAACCACGCCGACACCGCGCCCTCGGGGCTCTGCTTGCCTTGCTCCGAAGCGAGGATCTGCCTGACCATCGCGCGCTGCTGCACGGCCAGTTCATCCCGCAGCGCGCCGCGCGCCTGTGCGTGCCAGCGGCTTTCCACCGCCAGCTTCTCGATCTGCCCGCGCAGCCATTCGATGTCGAGCGCCTCGCCCAGATCGAAAAACACCCGTGCGACGTGCTCGACCGGCCGGCCCGATTCCAGCGCGGTTTCGATGACGTCCATCGAGATTTCCAGCGTGGCGATCGTGGCCAGCTTGCGTGCAAGTTCGTCCGGGAAGCCCAGCCCGAGCCACTTCTCCAGATCCACGCTCCACGCCGCGCGCCCGCTTTCAGTCAGCGCATCCGGCAATGCGGCGCGCAGCTTGTCCATGCCGGGCTGGTAACGCTGCACCAGGTCCGTGATGCCGAGCACCGTGCCCGGAAGGTTGAGGATCCAGCGCGACACGTTGCGCAGCAGCGACCACACCTTCATCAACGCATCGATCTGCGCGGCCTGGCTGACCTTGCCATCCAGCGCGTCGATGCCGGACCACAGCTCGCGCGCGTGCAGGATCTGGCGTGCGGCATTGTAGGCCTTGACCACGGCCGCCGCGGTTTCGCCGGTGTCTTCCTGGCTGCGCAACACGAAGGTCGCACCCATCCGGTTGACGATCGAGTTGGTGACCGCGGTTGCGATGATTTCGCGCTTCAGGCGATGGCGCTGCATGTGCGCCGCGTATTTTGCGTGCAGCGGCTCGGGGAAGTAGCGCATCAACTCGTGCGACAGGAACGGATCCTCGGGCACGTCGGAATCCAGCAGCTGCTGGTACAGCACGATCTTGGAGTACGACAGCAGCACCGCCAGTTCCGGGCGCGTCAGCCCGAGGTGATGCGTGCGGCGCTCCGACAGCTCCATGTCCGACGGCAGTGACTCGATCTGGCGATCGAGCTGGCCGCGGGATTCCAGGGTGCGGATGAAGTGCGCCATGGTGCCGATGCGCCCGACGGACATGTGTTCCATCAGGCTGAGCGCGACGTTCTGGCGATAGTTGTCGTTCAGCACCAAGCCAGCCACTTCGTCGGTCATCGAGTGCAGCAGCTTGTTGCGGGCCTCGGTGTCCATCTCGCCACGCTGCACCGCGTCGTTCAGCAGGATCTTGATGTTGACCTCATGGTCGGAGGTATCCACGCCCGCCGAATTGTCGATGAAGTCGGTGTTGAGGATCACGCCCTTCCCGGCCGCTTCCACGCGGCCTTTCTGGGTAAACCCGAGATTGCCGCCCTCGCCCACGATCCTGCAGCGCAGGTCACCGCCATTGATGCGCAATGCGTTGTTGGCGCGATCGCCGACGTCGGCGTTGCTCTCGGATGCAGCCTTGACGTAAGTGCCGATGCCGCCGTTCCACAGCAGGTCAACCGGCGCCTTCAGGATCGCGCTGATCAGTTCGGTGGGCGACAGGGATTCGACGTTCGCCGTGATGTCCAGCGCCGCGCGCATCTCGGGCGTGATCGTGACGGCCTTGAGGCTGCGCGCGAACACACCGCCGCCCTTCGAAATCTTCGACTTGTCGTAATCGTCCCACGACGAGCGCGGCAACCCGAACATGCGCTCGCGCTCCTTGAACGAAGCCGCTGCATCCGGGTCCGGATCAATGAAGACGTGGCGGTGGTCGAAGGCCGCCAGCAGGCGCGTGTGGCGCGAGCGCAGCATGCCGTTGCCGAACACGTCGCCCGACATGTCGCCGATGCCGACGCAGGTGAAATCCCCGGCCTGGCAATCGCGGCCCAGCGCACGGAAGTGGTGCTTGACCGATTCCCAGCCGCCGCGCGAGGTGATGCCCATGTCCTTGTGGTCGAAGCCGGCCGAACCGCCGGACGCAAACGCGTCGCCCAGCCAGTACCCGTGCGCGATCGAAATGCCGTTGGCGATGTCGGAAAACTTCGCGGTGCCCTTGTCGGCCGCCACCACGAGGTACGGATCATCGTCGTCGTGCCGCACCACATCAGCCGGGTGCAGGATCTTGTTGGCGGCCGTATCGATGTTGTCGGTGATGTCGAGCAGGCCGTTGATGAAAATCTTGTAGCAGGCGATGCCTTCGTTCAGCACCGCATCGCGGTCGCCGCCAGTCGGCGGACGCTTGACGAAGAAGCCGCCCTTGGATCCGACCGGCACGATCACGGTGTTCTTCACCATCTGCGCCTTCACGAGGCCCAGTACCTCAGTGCGGAAGTCTTCGCGCCGGTCCGACCAGCGCAGGCCACCGCGCGCAACCGGGCCGAAGCGCAGGTGCACGCCCTCCACGCGCGGCGCGTACACCCAGATCTCGCGATACGGCACGGGTTTGGGAATATCCGGCACCTGGTGCGAATCGAACTTGTACGAAATGTATTCGGCCGGCTTCCCGTCGTGTTGCTGGAAATAATTGGTACGCAACGTGGCCCGGATCAGGCCCATGAAGCCGCGCAGGATGCGGTCGTCGTCAAGGCTGGAAACATTGGTCAGGAGCACCTTGATCGCATTGATCAGGCCCTCGACCTGCTGGTCGCGCGGTTTGTCCAGCAACGCCGCGCCCCGCGCCACGAAGTCGGGATTGGCGTCGACAATGGCCTTCGGCGTCAGGATGCCGAGTTCGTGCTGCAACGCGTCGCGGGCCGCCTTGCGCACGGCGGCGCCACCGGTTTCGCGTTGCGGATCGAACTTGGCCTCGAACAACTCGACCAGCAGTCCCGCGATCATCGGGTAGCGGTTGAGGGTTTCTTCCATGTAACTCTGCGAAAACGGCGTGCCAACCTGCTGCTGGTACTTGCAGTAGCCGCGCAGCATCGCGATCTGCCGCCAGCCCAGCT
>JAFEDX010000219.1 GCA_018241365.1 Pseudomonadota bacterium | reverse complement strand
GAGATGACCTTGAGGCTGCCGACGTCGGCCAGCTTGGTAAGGATCAGATCCTGGACGCCGGCCACGAAGTAGGCATCCTTTTTGTCGACGTTGAGGTTTTCGAAGGGCAGCACCGCGATGGATTGGGCGGGGATGAGCGCAGCCGGGACGGCGGACAGCGAGGTGTTCGCGACCGACGGCGCCGCCGTGGCGTGGGCCGCAGACGCGGGTTTCGCCGCCGCGGCGGCCGCCCGGGTTGGCGCTTCCGCACGCCGCGCCACCAGCAGTTGCCACGCCAGCAGCGCCACCGCGACGGCCAGTACGCTGATGATCGCGAAATCCAGCCTGCGCGCAGTCGAATGGGTGATCGACTCGCCGGCCGCGACCTCGGATTCACGCTTGATGCCATGCGGGGTGATCTCGTACAGCCATGCGAACGCGAGCCAGAACGGGAACGCGATCGCACAGGCGATGACGAACCAGCGGGTCACGTATTCCGGCAGGTCGAAGGATGGCGAGAGTTGCGAGATGCCCTGCGCCAGCGCCCACACGGCCGCGATGTACAGCACCGCCGCACGCAGCACGTTGCGGCGTTTCAGTTCGGCAAAGAGACCGGGCTTGGCGGGCACGTGAGCCTCACGGATTCCCACCGGCAATGGCCGGTTAATTCGAACGCAGTGTACACACTGGAATGGCGAAACGCAGGTGACGTCAGGGATTCGGCACGCAGCTGGGTGAAAAACGGCGAGCGACTTCTTTGACCCGACTCCAGTTTGAGGGATCGGAAGGGCCTGGTCTTCACGGGTTGGTTGCGCCCGCCCCCCCCCGATCACGCGTACGTCACGGATTGTCCGGTCCGTTGAACGAGACGGCCACCCGGAGGCCTCCGTTCGATTTCTGTTTCGCGCAGGTCCCGGCTTTCAGAAAACCTCGGCGACGCAGCAGCGCAGGCTGCCGCCGGCCTTTTCAATCTCGTCGAGTTCCACCGCGCCGATCCGAAAGTCCCACGACTCCATTGCTTCGCGCTGTTCTGCCGCGAGCGACGCGGCGGCACGTGCGCTCATCCACACGCGATCGTTCGAGAGCGTGATGGCATTGCCGGCGTAGTCGCATTTTTGCGCCGGGGTCAGCATCAGCGCGCGGTCGTCGAAGGCGTGTGCGATGGCGCGCGGCACGGCGGGATCGGCGAAACCGTCGGTTGCAAGGATTGCCGCGCGTCCTGCGAGCGATGCCATCACCACGTTGGTGTGGTATTCGCCTGGCGCGAGTTCGAAACAGAAAGTCAGCCGCAAGCCGAACGCTTCGTGCATCGCGCGCGCACCTGCCATGTCGCAGCGTTCACTTAATCCGCAATAGCCGATGCCGCGCACGTGGTCGATCACCAGCGAACCAGTCAGCTCGGCGATGCCATGCGTGCCGTCTGACAGGTCGATTTCCGAATAACCGACAACATCGCGGAAGAACGCGCGGATGTCGGCGCGCGTGGCTTCGCGCTGACGCACCGGATGCCGCATCCGCGCCACGATCAACCGCCCCGGTGCGGTCCCGAACACGTTGTTGGGAAACATCGCGTCCGGCGTTTCCGGATCGCCCGGAAACGTGATGACGGGAACGTCCTCGCGCAGTGCCCGCGCCAGCGCGGCGTGTTGCGCCAGCGCGCGCTGAGTATCGAAGCCCGCGGCCATTTCCATGTAGCGGTTGTCGCGGGCCGATTCCGCGGCCAGTTCGTTCGCGGCGGGGGCAACCAGGAATGCAGCCTTGGCGGTCGCGCGCGTGCCTGCATGCGGCGGCAGTTGCGCCACGGCGCCAAGGAATTCGGAGGGTGAGGTCACGATCATCGGCGTGATCTTACGATGCTTGCGTGGCGCCATGAACAAACGGGCCGGCATTGTGCCGGCCCGTTGGTTGCATCTGCACTACGGCATCCATTGCCGGTCGCGGCTGCCGCCGCTCCTACAAAAGCACCTGTAGGAGGGCCGGAAGGCCCGACGGGATTGCGGAAAAAGCTGCCGTCCATGGCCAAGAGCTCCGTGGTCGCGGCTTCCGCCGCTCCTACGGGTTCTCCGGTTCCAGCCCGCGGTCCTTCTTCATTGCATCGGTGTTGGGTGCGCGACCGCGCCACGCCTTGTACAGGTCGGCGAGGTCTTCGGTGTTGCCGCGCGACAGGATCATCTTGCGGAAGCGGTCGCCGTTGGCGCGGGTCAGACCGCCGTGTTCGCCGAACCATGCGTAGGCGTCGTCGGCCAGCATCTGCGTCCACATGTAGGCGTAGTAGCCGGCGGCGTAGCCGTTGCCCCAGATGTGCAGGAAATAGGTCGAGCGGTAACGTGGCGGCACGTACGGCACCAGGATGTGGTCCTTCTCCAGCGCGTGGTTCTCGAACGCATCGACGTCGGCAACTTTCACCTTGGGGGCGCTGGCCGGCAGGGTGTGCCAGTTCATGTCGAGCAGGGCCGCTTCCAGCAGCTCGGTCATGTCATAGCCCTTGTTGAACAGGCGCGACTTCTGCAGCTTTGCCACCAGCGCCGCAGGCATCGGCGCGCCGGTCTTCCAGTCCTTTGCGTAGTGGTCGAACACCTCGGGGTAGGTCGCCCAGTGTTCGTTGAACTGCGAGGGGAATTCCACCCAGTCGCGCGGTTCGTTGGTGCCGGACAGGCTGGGGTATTTGGTGTCGGCGAAGAACGCGTTCAGCGCGTGGCCGAACTCGTGGAACATCGTGATCACGTCGTCCATTGACAGCAGCGCGGGCTGGCCCGGCGCCGGCTTGGTGAAGTTGGCGACGTTGTAGATCACCGGCGACTGGCCGAGCAGGGTGTTGGGATGCACGAGGTCGCTCATCCATGCACCACCGGCCTTGTTGTCACGCTTGAAGTAGTCGCCGTAGAACAACCCAAGCGGCTTGTCGTTGGAGTCGTATACCTCGTACACCAGCACGTCCGGGTTCCAGGTCGGCAGGTTCTTCACCTGCTTGAAGCTGATGCCGTACAACTGGTGCGCGGCGTAGAACACGCCGTTCACCAGCACGTTGTGCAGTTCGAAGTAGGGGCGCACCTCGGAATCGTCGAGGTCGTACTTGGCCTTCTGCACCTGCTGGCCGTAGAACTCCCAGTCCCACGGTTCCAGGTTGAAGGCCGGCTGGCCGGCCGCCTTCTGGTCCTTGGCTATCATCTGCTGGCGCGCGTCGGCTTCGATCGCGGCGCGAGCCTTGGCGGCGGGCACCAGCGCGTCGAGGAAATCCATCACCGCACCGGGCGTCTTGGCCATCTGGTCCTTCAATTTCCACGCGGCGAAGTCGTCATAGCCGAGCAGCTTGGCCTTCTGCGCGCGCAGATACGCGACCTCGGTGATGATCGCGCGGGTGTCATTGGCGTCGCCGCGCTGGGCGCGGTTGATCGAGCTTTCGTACAGCTGGTGGCGGATCTTGCGGTTGGAGAGGAACGCGAGATCGGGCTGCTGGGTGGTGTTCTGCAGCGGGATCACCCACTTGCCCTTGAGGCCGCGCGCCTTGGCCGCTTCGGCCGCGGCTTCGATCTGCGCGGGCGACAGGCCGGCGAGATCGGCCTTGTTGTCCACCACCAGCGCGCCGGCCTTGGCGGCGGCGATCAGCTTGTTGCCGAACTGGGTGGTGAGGGTCGAGATCTGCTCGTTGTAGTGCTTGAGCTTGGCCTGGTCGGCCTTGGACAGCTTGGCGCCGTTGAGCACGAATTCCTCGTGCTGGACTTCCAGCAGGCGCTGCGATTCGGGATCGAGCTTCAGCGTCGCGCGTGCGTCATAGACCTTCTGGATGCGCGCGAACAATTTGGCGTTGAGGTAGATCGCGTCCTGATGCGCGGCCAGCTTGGGCGCCATTTCCTCGGAAATCTTTTCGAGTTGCGGATTGGTGTCGGCGCCGGTGTACAGGCTGAACACGTTCATCACGCGGGTCAGCATCTGGCCGGTTTTCTCCATCGCCACGAGGGTGTTGTCGAAGGTCGGCGCTGCGGGATTGTTGGCGATCTTGTCGATCTCCTTCATCTGCTCACGCATGCCCGCTTCCATCGCGGGCACGTAGTCGGAATCCTTGATCTTCGAGAAGTCGAAGGTGCCGAATGGCAGCGTCGAGGGCTGGAAGAACGGGTTGGACGCGGCGGCGGAGTGGGTGGTCGTGGCACTTGCGGCCGGGGCAGCCGCGTCGGCGTTCACACCGACGCCTCCGGCAAGCAAGGCGCAACAGGCAACCACAAGGATCCGGGTACGGATGACAGGCATGACAAAACTCCTTGCACGGCAAAGACGGTTCAGACGGACGCAACGTCACGCACTTGCCAGTTCGGTCCGATCAGGATGAACAGGCGGTGGCGCAGCACGAAGTGGGTCAGCGTGGTGACGACCTCCACCTCGATGCGCAGGTCGTCGAGGTGGGCGCTGACGGTGGCGTTCGGGTCGACCGGCGCCAGCGATTGGTCGACCTCGTCCGGGTCGGGCTGCTTGGCCTTCCAGCGCTGGAACAGGATGGGTTGGCGCAAAGCCGCCTGCAGGGCATCGGCGAAGCTTTGCGGCGAAGATCCCTGGAACGACAGGTCCGGGTCTGGGCCGCGCGCCTTGGCGAGATTGGGGATCGTGATGAAGTAGCGTTGGGCTTGGCTCAAGGTCCGGCTCCTGGGCAACGTCGGCAGAAGGATCGACCAGCAATGATGCCGCGATTGGCGTGAAGGCGCCATCCATGCCGCAAGTCACGGACGGGGGCGGGCGTCGCGTGACGCCGCGAGGCGCTTGGCCAGGTCTTCGCCGTCACGCCAGGTCAGCGGCCTTCGCCGGCGGCCCAGGCGCAGCAGCATGCGGGCCCGCCGCTGTTTGGCCAACCAGCGCAGCCAGCGCGGATCCAGGGGGTCGCGGGTGATCGCGTGCAGCATCCTGCCGTCGCTGGCGAAGTGGCGACCGAGCCTTTGAGCCACGCGCTGCAGGCTGGCCGCCGTGAAGAAGCCCACATGCTGGCCGGTTTCAGGTGCGTAGTAATGCCATTGACCGGGGCGGTTGCGGACTTCGGGCAGCAGCTCAGTCGAGAAAATCAGGTTCGGCGTACGCGCAAGCAATTGCTCGAATACCGGCAACGGATCGGTCAGGTGTTCGACCACCTCGAAGCAGGTGATCAGGTCGAACCTGTCCTGTTCACCGGCCTCGAATCCCAGCGCAAACAGGTTTTCGCAGTGCGGGTCGGTCCAGCGGAAGTCGTAGCCGCGATCACGCATCAGCCGCACGAACAAGCCGGTGCCGGCACCGTAGTCGAGCGCGCTGCGCACGTCGCGGATGCGCCAGCGCAACAGCGCGTCCAGGGCGTCCGCCAGCCACAGGTTGCGCACCACGATGCCGGTGTCCAGCGCGGCAATCGCGTGGTCGGCGTAAGCCTCGTCCAGCCAGTCGGGGTTTTCGATTGACACATAGCCGCAGGACATGCAGCGTTGGTAGTGTGCGCGGTACCGGCCCAGTACCACGAGTTCTCCGAACGGCTCGGTATCGCCGGCGCACAGCTTGCAGGTCATCACGCCATGTCGCGCAACGCGTCGGCGGCATCGCGCAGGCTGGCGGCGGCCGAGACCGGCGTCACGCCGTGCGGCAGCACGCCGAGGCAGGGCGCTGCCAGCGAGCGGTTCAGCATCACCAGGTTTTCCTTCGGGTGCCGCATGTCCGGATCGATGCGGTTGCCGATCCAGCCGAGCAGCTCGCAGCCGTCGGCGCGGATCGCGCGCGCGGTCAGTTGCGCGTGGTTGATGCAGCCGAGCTTCAAGCCCACCACCAGGATCACCGGCAATTGCAGGGTCAGCGGGATCGCGTTGGCGCGCAGCATGTCGGACAGCGGCGACAGCCAGCCGCCCACGCCTTCCACCACGATCAGGTTGCCGTGCATCATCCCGAGCGTGTCGTAGGCGTCCTGGATCGGCGGCAGGGTGACTTCTGCTTCCATCTCCGCCGCCGCGATGTGCGGTGACACCGGTTCCCGGAACGCAAACGGGTTGCAGTCCGGGTAGCGCTCCGGCTTGGGATCGCTGGCCGCGATCAGCGCCATGGCGTCTTCGCTGCGCAGGCCTTCAGGGGTTTCCCCGCAGCCGCTCGCGACCGGTTTCATGCCGGTGGCGCGCAGGCCCGCGGCACGCAGTGCCTGCAGCAGCGAACAGGCCGCGAAGGTCTTGCCGATGCCGGTGTCGGTGCCGGCGATGAACACGCCCCGGGTCTTCATGCAGGCAGCCTCGCTTCCAGTTTCTTCCGGTAACCGCTGGTGATGAGTCCAAGGAATCCGAGCAGCGCGTAGCTGAAACCGGCCAGCGGAATCAGCATCATCCAGCCGGTAGGCAGCGCGGCCAGCGCGATCAGCGTGGACAGCAAGCCGACCGCCGCGCAAAACGTCCAGACCGACAGGTTGACCCGCGCGCTGATCTCGTCTTCGCGCCGCAGCGCGATCTTGCGGAGCCCATGCCGGAACAGCAGCGCCAGGGTACCCGCCATGCAGGTGTAGGAAACGCCATAGCAAACAAACAGGGCTGACAGGGTGCGCACGTCCATCCTGCGGGCCACGAAGTCGGGCGACAGCGCGCCGCCGGTGAGGGCGCTGAAGAACGAGGAATACACCATGTGCAGCGGGAACACGAAGATCAACGCGAAGAACACCAGCAGCAGCGACAGGCGCAGGCTGGTGCCGTCGGTCTGCCGTATCGAGTCCCGCCAGTACACATGACCGTGCCAGAACAAAGCCAGTTGCACGAAACATGCGGCAAACGCGGGGACGCCGCGCAGGGCGTGCTCCAGCGCGGCGACGTCGCGCGGCAGGCTGCCGCCGCTGATGATCAGCAAGGTGATTGCGAATGCAAATGCGCCATCCACGAAATTGTCCAGCCGCGCGCTTTCGGTGCGTTCGTGCCGCGCTTCGATTCGGGCTGGCGATGGCTGGTCGGGCATTGGCGGATAATAGAGCACTCGCCATGCATTTCGTTCAAGCGGACGCACAAGGGCCGTGCGCCGCTTAACTCAAACCTTCTCACCCCGTGGATGCTCGACATGTTCGAAGCTGCGCCCATCACCACCACCGACAAGCCAATCCTGTACGCCGAGCTTGCACAGCAGGCGGCTGGCCTGCTGCATGGCGAGAAGAACCTCATCGCCAACGCCGCCAACTTCGCGGCGCTGGTCTACCACGCACTGCCCGACATCAACTGGTGCGGGTTTTACTTGCTCGACGGCGACGAGCTGGTGGTGGGACCGTTCCAAGGCAAGCCGGCCTGCATCCGCATCGCGCTCGGCCGCGGCGTGTGCGGCATCGCGGCCGCAACGCGTGCGACGCAGGTAGTGGAAGATGTCGCCGCCCATCCCAACCACGTTTATTGCGACAGCGCCTCGCGCTCGGAAATCGTGGTGCCGCTGATTCGCGCCGATGGTTCGCTGCTGGGTGTGTGGGACGTCGATAGTCCCGACCTCGCGCGTTTCGACGCCGCCGACCGCACCGGCATGGAAGCGTTGTGCGTGGTGTTCATGCGTGCGGCCGACGCGCATTGAATGCGGTTGTTCACTCCGAGCGGATCGCGTCGATCGGGTTGAGTGCAGCAGCCTGGCGCGCGGGGTAGATGCTGAAGGCCAGTCCGATCGCGGCGCACAGTGCCGCGGACACCAGCACTGGCAGCGGCGCCCACGCCACCTGCCAATGCGCGAACAGCGCGATCAGGTAGGCGATCAGTCCGCCGAACAGCAGGCCGATCAGCGCGCCGGCGGCGCAGATCACCACGGCTTCGCGCAGAAAGCGCAGCACGATGTCGTTGCGGCGTGCACCGATTGCACGCAGCAGGCCGATTTCGCGGCGGCGCTCCAGTACGTTCGCCAACATGATGTTCATGATGCCGATGCCGCCGACCAGCAGGCTGACGCCGGCGATCGCGCCCATCACGATGTCGAACATGCGCTGGGTCTTCTGGTTCTGACGGAACAGTTGCTGCGGCACCACCAGCGCGTAGTCGTCGGCGCCGCCGTGGCGGCGGCCGAGCAGCGCGCCCAGTACCTGCGCGTCCTCGCCAAGTTGCGCGGGGTTGTCGATGCGCAACAGGAAGCGGTCGATCTGGTCTTCCATCGGGCGGAACTTGAAGCGCGCTTCGGCACTGGCCAGCGGCACGAACACGCGGTTGCTGTCGGAGCCCAGCGACACACCCTCGAAGCTGTCCTTGCCGAGGTCGCGGTCGGCCAGCACGCCGACCACGCGCAGCCACACCTGGTCCACCTTCACCAGTCCGCCCAGCGCGTGGCCCTGCGGAAACAATTCACGCGCGGCCTGCGCGCCCAGTACCGCGACCGCCGCCAGCGCGTCGTCGTCGGGCTGCGTGAGTGCGCGTCCTGCGGCGATTTTCAGCGACGCCATCTCGAAGTAGCCGGGGCTGACGCCGCTGGCCAGGATGTCGCCCGCCCCGGCATCGGAAAACACCGAATGCACGCGGATGCGTTTTTCCGCGGCGAACGCGGTGGCGCCCGGCACCACTTCCAGCGCCGCATGCGCGTCGGACAAGGTCAGGCCCATGCTGCGTGCGCGGATTTCCTTCAATGCGTTGTCGTCCTGCGGCGAATGCGCTTCGACGATGAGGTTGTGCAGGCCGAGGCTTTCGACCATCTTCAGCGCCTCGCGCCGACTGCCTTCGCCGACGCCCTGCATCGCGACGATCGCGCCGACGCCGAAGATCAACCCGAGCAGCGTCAGGAAGGTGCGCAGCTTGCGCCGCGACAGGCCTTCGATGGCTTCGCGCCACGGCGCCGGAATGTTCATGGCGTGTCCTGCTGGCGGCCGACGTTCAACAGCACGGTGTCGCCGGCCGCGAGCCCCTGCGTGACCTGCGCACGCGCCGGTCCGCGGGCGCCGAGGGTGACGCGGCGTTGCACGTTGCGGCCGCCTTCGCGCACCGTCACGACCGGACCCTCGCTGCCGTTGGCGAGCGCGAGGTTGGGGATGCTCAGGGTGTCCTTCGCATCCAGCAGCACCACCCGCGCCGCGAAGCGCTGGCCGGGCGTCCAGCCGTAGCGGCGCGCTGCGTCGGCGGGGATCGGCGCCTTCAAGGAAATGTATTTCACCGGGCTCTGGCGGCTGCGCGGTTGCGCGGCCGCTGCGATCCACGACAGCTTCGTGGTGGTGGTTTGCGCGGGATCGCCGAGTGGGTGCAGTTCCACGGTGTCGCCGACGGCAATGCCTTGCGCCTGCAGCCCCGGCACCCACAGTTCCACTTCCAGCGCGGCGGCATCGGGCAGGTTCGCGAAGGTGTCGCCCGCCCACATCGTGCTGCCGACGTGCGGGGTGACGCCGCTCCAGTCCGCCTGCAGCACCAGCACGCCGGCGTGCGGCGCGCGCACTTCCAGCGCGTCGAGGTCGGCACGCTTCTGGTTGGCCTTGAGTTCGAAGGTCGCGCGCTTGGCGTTGATGACCGCCAGTTCCGCCTCGCCGCGGGTGCCCGACTGGTCCAGCCGCCAGCCGAGGATGCCCTTCTTGGTGGTGAGGAAATGTTCATCCTGCACGCTGTCCAGGATCTGGTCGCGCGCCAGCGCCAGCAGGCTGGCGTGTGCGTAGCGCCTGGCGATGCCGAGCTGGGTGTCGACCTCGGCCATTTCGACGTCGAGCTTGCTGTGCTGGGTGTCGATGTCGGATTGCTTGCCGGCGTGCGCCAGTGCGTTGCGTTGCAGGTCGATCAGCGCTTCGGCGAGGTCCTGCTTGCTTTGCTGCGCGGAAAAACGCGCGATCAATTCGCCCTGTTGCACGCGGCTGCCGTCGGGCAGGATCCATGCCAGTTGCCGCTGGGTGAATTGCTGGCCGGGCACCATCAGCGGCGTGGACTGGGTGGATTTCAGTTCGCCCGTGGCGGCGACTGTGATCAGCAACGGGCCGGACGCGACTTTCTCGGTGACGAATCCCTGCGGCGCCGATTTGCCGCAGGCAGCCAGCGCCAGCGCCAGCAGGCAGGCGGAAGCAGCGCGCGCACCGGTCATCGCGAGCCTCCCTTCACGGGCTGGAGCTCCACCCGCACCGGTTGGCCGGGCTTCAATCCGCGGTAATCCCCGTCCAGCGTGATCGAGAGGTCGATCACCGGCACCGGCTGCACCCGCGACTCGCTGTGCACGGTGGTGCCGATGCTGGCGATCTTGCCGGCCAGCGTGCGGTCGCCGCCGCCGGTCAGCACCACCCGCGCCGGCTGCCCGGCGCGTACCCATTCGAGGTCGCGTTCGGGCAGGCTGGCGTGCACCATCAGCGAGTGCATGTCCGGGATGTCGCCCACCGACATGCCGCGCCACACCTGCGAGCCGGTGTCGATCATGTCGCCGCTGAAGGAGACGTGGTGCAGGAAGATGCCGGCGCGCGGCGCCGGCACGGTCAACGACGCCAGCTCCGTCTTCATCTTGTCGACCTCGCTTTGCAGGCGCACGACGTCGTCGTCGGCGACGCGTTGTTCGGCACGGCGTGCCTCGGCGTCGACGCGCGAGCGCTGCGTAGTCAGCACAAGGCGCTGCTCGGCCTTGCGCCGTTCGATGAACAGCTTCTTGTACTTGATTGCGGCGATCACCGCTTCCGGTACCAGGGTCTTGCGTTGTGCCTTGTCGGCGTCGGCCTTGGCCTGCGCCACCGCGAGGGTGTCGGTGCGCGCACGGTCGGCGAGTTCCAGTTTCAGGTTTTCCTGGGTGCGGCGTTTCTCGGTGAGCTCGCTTTGCCTGGCGGGCAGTTGCTGCGCCAGGTCGCCGGCGGCGAAGGTGACCACCGGCTGGCCCTTTTGCACCTGCGAACCATCCGGTGCCATTTGCGTCACGTTCATCTGCCACAGGCCTTCGATCTGCGGCGGGATGATCGCGATCGAATTGAGCGCGCGGATCTCGCCGTCGGCGCGGATGACCCTGGGCGGCGCCGCGACGATGTCTTCGCGCGGCGCGGCGGGATCGGTTTCGACGCGCACGCTCATGCCCGGCAGCAGGCGCAGTTGCGCGGCGCTGCCTGCGAGATCGATGTCGATCGCGAAGTAGCGGCCGTCGCCCCATTCCGGCTTGGGTTCGGAGGCGCCGGAGATGCTGCGGATGACGCCGGTGGCCCGCGCGCCGGGAAGCGCATCGAAGTGCAGGCGCACCTTCTGACCGATCGCGAGGCCGCGGCGGTCGGGTTCCAGCGCCCACGCCCGAACTGCGCGGCCGCCGGCCGCGACCACCTCGCCGACCTTGGTGCCGGGATAACTGGTCGAGCCTTCCTCGAAGCGGGTGCCGCCGTCGAACGAAACCTGGCCCTGGAACGCATGCACGACCACCCCGGCGATATCCGCGTGCACGGTGGCGCGGTTCACCATCGACTGGTAGAAGCCCAGCTTGAGCCCGGCCTTCTTCGCTTGCAGCACGCCGTCCTCGCGCCGGCGTTGCACCGCGACGCGCGCAGCCGCGAGTTCTTCCTCTTTCAACGCGACGTCGCGGCGCGTGCTCTTGTACGTGCCCTGGTTCTTGTCGTACTCGACCGCGGGGATCAATCGCTCGGGCACGCCGGCATCGAGCGCTGCCGCGTCGAAGGCGGCCCTGGCGTCGACCAGCGCAAGTTCGGCGTCGATCTCCTTCAGCTGCAGGTCAGCGATTTCCTTGGCGGTGTTGTCGGCGTCCTGCGCGATCTGGTCACGCAACTGGCGCAGCTGCGAAGCCATGTCGCCGGCGTCGATGCTGAGCAGCGCATCGCCCTTCTGCACGCGCGTGCCTTCGGGCACGTAGAAGCGCAGCACCACCGGCGAGCTCATCGAAGGCGGCGTGAAGATCGCCTGCGCGCCGGCCGAGCGCACCTCGCCGGTGAGCACCGCCGCATCGATCGCGGCTGATACCGACAGCAGTGCGCAGGCGAGCGCGAACGCGCCGCTACGCCGCGAGGGCATGTTCGATCCTGCCATCGCGAAGATGGATTTGCTGTTCCGCACGTTGCGCCACTTCGTGGTCGTGGGTCACCATCACCACGGTCTGGCCTTCGGCGTGGATCTCCCCGATCAAGGCCAGCACGTCGGCGGCGCTCTTCGAATCGAGGTTGCCGGTGGGTTCGTCGGCCAGCAGCAGCGCCGGCCGCATCAGCAGCGCGCGTGCGATCGCGACGCGCTGCATCTGCCCGCCGGAAAGCTGGTTCGGGCGATGGTCGAGTCGCGCTGACATGCCCATGCGTTCCAGCAGCTCCAATGCGCGTGCGTGCAGCGACGGGTCCGGCGTGCGCAGGAAACGCTGCGGCAGCAGCACGTTTTCCAGCACGTCGAGGCGTGGCAGCAAATGGAACGACTGGAACACGAACCCGATCCGGCGATTGCGGAAGTCACTGGCGCGCTCGTCGTCGAAGGTCGAAACATCGGTGCCGTCGAGGCAATAGCGGCCGCTGTCCGGATGGTCGAGGCAGCCGAGGATGTTGAGCAGCGTCGATTTGCCGGAACCCGAAGGCCCGGCGATTGCGACGTAACGGCCTGCAGGGATCTCGAAGCTGACGTCGTCCAGCGCGTGCACCGTCTGCCCGCCCACGCGGTAGTGTCGGTGAAGGTTCTCCACGGTCACCATCGATTGACTGTGCCTCCCTGCAGCCGGGGCATCCGGCAAGTCGATTATGCAACAGGAGCGGTGGTGCATCCTGCAATTGATGCTTGCCAGCGTCTCACCCGCCCGTCGCGAAGCCCGGATACAGCGTCATGCCACCGTCGACGTAGATCGAGGCGCCGCAGATGTAGTCGGACTCATCGGAGGCCAGCCATGCGGCGACCTGCGCGACGTCGGCCGGAACACCGATGCGTCCGCACGGGATCAGTTTTTCCAGCGCTGCAGCGGCCTGCGGCGTGCTCCACGCCTTGCGGTTGATCGCGGTTTCGATGGCGCCGGGGCAGATGGAATTGACGCGGATCTTTTGCGGCGCGAGCTCCTGCGCGATGGATTCCATCAACTGCATGATGCCGCCCTTGGTGGTGGCGTAGTTGCAATGCCCGCCCCACGGGATTTCCTGGTGCACCGAGCTCGTGAAGATGATCTTGCCGAGCGCGCGCGAGACGTCGCGCATCCCGCGCCGGTTGAATTCGCGCGCGGCTGCGCGCGCGACGAGGAACGCGCCGGTGAGGTTGACCCCGATCACCGCGTTCCACTGGTCCAGCGTCATCTCGACCAGTTTCGAATCGCGCTGGATGCCGGCATTCGAACAAACGATGTCGAGCGTGCCGAAAGCCTCGATGGCTTGCGCGAACATCGCCGTGACATCGGCTTCCTTGCTGACGTCTCCCTGGATCGCGATGGCCGTGCCGCCGGCCTGGTTGATGTCCGCACAGATTTTTTGCGCGACGTCCGGTTGCACCACGTAGTTGACCACCACCCTGGCGCCCTGCGCGGCGAGTTCGCGCGCGATGCCTTCACCGATACCGGAGTTGGCGCCGGTGACCAGCGCGTTCTGGCCGGCGAGGCGTTTGGGGGCGGGTTGTGCGTTCATGGTGTCGTAACCTCTGGCGGGTGGAAATCAGGGTGGTGAAGTTCGGTGGCCACATCCTTCGCATGACTGCAGCAGGAGGGCCGGAAGGCCCGACGACGGCACGAGAACATGCCATCCATGGCCAAACGCTCCGTGGTCGCGGCTTCCGCCGCTCCTACTGGGTTGGTCCAAGCCACTCGCCGTGGAAGCCCGCGCGCTGCAACCCCAGCCGGATCGGCGCGCAGCCGCGCATCTGGTTCCAGACCATGCGGCTGCGGTAGTTCTCGATCATCAGCACGATCGGGCCCTGGTTCAGCGCGAAGTGCCACGGCGATACCCAAGCACAGAGTTTCTTGCCGTCCACCGTCGTGCACATCACGCCGGCCGCGCTTTCCTCCGGCCACGACAGGTTGAACGAGGCATGGAAGCCGTAGCCGGCCGGACTGTGGCCGATCAGGGTTTCGAGGTGGCGGATTTCGTCGAGCACGATCTCGGGTGCGAATGGCAATGACGCGATCGCGGCCCACGGCGAAATGGTGCCGTCGTCCGGGCCGAACGGTGCCCCGCGCGCGATGTAGTCGTAGAAGGTCTGGTCGCGGTCGCGGAATTTCGCGGTGCCGTCGGCGGGTCCGTCGCTGGCGGTGAAGCCCCAGCAGTTCTTTTCGTAACCGGTGAACTTGTGCGGATTGCGGATCGCGTACTGGCGGTGGATGTGGGTGGCTTCGCGGCTGTTGGCGAAGTAGTCGGTTTTCTTCGCGGCCATGAAGGGGTCCTGCAGGCCCGCGAGGTCCAGCCAGATGTGCGAGAACTGATGGGTGAACAGCGGTCCTGCGTACAACACGTCGCGGCCGTAGATTCGCCGCCAATCGAAGGTGGACGTCCACGCGGCGTACGCGTCCGGCGCCACGGCGAACTCCGGCGCCGCCAGCGCCAGCACGTAAAGGAGCATCGCCTCGTTGTAGCCGAGCCAGCGGTTGGCAAGGAAGCCGGATTCCGGCCTCCAGCCCATCGTCAGCGCGGCGGCGCCGTTCTGCGCCCAGCGCCAGTCGATGCGTGCATAGATCGATTGCGCACGCTCGCGGACTTCGCGTTCGCCGGCACCAGCGCCGGAAAAGTGCTGCGCCGCGTGCAGGGCCCCGGCCACCAGCAGCGCGGTGTCGATGGTGGAAATCTCGCAGTTCCACGCGCGTGTGCCGGAGTCCGCTTTCAGGAAGTGGTAGAAAAAGCCCTTGTAGCCGACGCCGTCCTTGGCGCCCGACTGGTCGGCGTTGTCGAAGAAACGCAGCGCGGCGAGCGTGAGCGCCAGTGCGTCGTGGTACAGCAGCCAGCCGCGTTCGACCGCGACCGGGTAACACGACAACGCGAACCCGACCGCGGCGATGCTGGCCGGTTGCCCGGGTTGGGTGGAGTCCAGCACCAGTCCGGTTTTCGGATCGGTGTGGCGTTCGAAGTAGCGGAAGGCCTTGCGCTGCAGGTCGTCCAGCATCGCATCGTCGTCGTCCGCGAGGCGCGCGGTGGCGTGGCGTCCTGTCACCATCGGGCGGCTCCCTTGCGTCTGTTGGGCGCGGCGGCACCGATTCGCCGGGCGCAAGGGCGTTCTTGAGTGCGCGAGCACGAAGCGTTTTTGTTGGGTTCCGCTCGCCTCGGCGGCGAGCGGGGTACTTTTTGTTTCGTCAAAAAGTACCCAAAAACCATTGCGCCTGTGGC
>JAFEDX010000218.1 GCA_018241365.1 Pseudomonadota bacterium | reverse complement strand
CTGTTTCGGCACCGGCGCACCATCGCCATATGGATCGGCGATCAGGCCGTTCAGCCATGCGCGTTCTGCCGGCAGGCAGCCGGAATTCTTCTGGTTGGATTTCCAGTTCCTGATGTCGCGCTCGCTGCGCACGATGTTCCAGTCGCCGCACAGCACGTATTCGCGGCCGCTGGCAAGCCAACCGTCGAAAATCTTGCGCAGCTTTTTCATGGCCTCGAACTTGAAGGCCTGGCGCTCCTCGCCGGACGTACCCGACGGCACGTACAGCGACACCACCGAAAGTTTCCCGAAGCGCGCCTCGATGTAGCGGCCCTCGTCGTCGAACGGCTTCCAGCCTAGCTTGGTCAGCACTGCATCCGGCTTGCGCCTGGCATAGATCGCGACGCCGCTGTAACCCTTCCTGGTGATCGCATCGCGGTAGAAACAATGGTGGCCATCCGGCCGGAACACCGGATCGCCAAGCTGGTCTTCCTGCGCCTTGGTTTCCTGGATGCAGGTGACGTCGGCGTGTTGTTCGCGCAACCAATCGAAGAAACCCTTGCTGGCGGCGGAGCGGATGCCGTTGGCATTGAACGAGATGATTTTCACGAAGCCGGGAGCCGAAGCGGAGACTCGTGCAGCGTAAAGGAAAACGGCTGCCGGGACCTGAAACGGCGGGTATCGTGCCGTCGCGCCCACGCCCTGCCGGACTTCGGCAAGCAACGCACGTATCATTCCGACCTTCGCGCCCTGCTTGCCATCCCATGCTGCGACCCCACCAACGTGCCTTCCTCGACACCGCGCTCGCCCGCGGCGTGTTGCGCTTCGGCGAGTTCACCCTGAAATCCGGTCGTCTCAGCCCGTATTTTTTCAACATGGGCAGGATCGACACCGGTGCCGCGCTGGCCGAAGTCGGCTCGGCCTACGCGGCCACGGCCGCGCATGGCGGCATCGCCTTCGACATGCTGTTCGGACCGGCCTACAAAGGCATTCCGCTGGCGGCGGCCACCGCGATCGCATTGGCGCGCGAGCATGGCCGCGACCTGCCGTGGGCCTACAACCGCAAGGAAGCCAAGGACCATGGTGAAGGTGGCGTCATCGTGGGCGCACCGCTGACCGGCCGGGTGCTGATCGTGGACGATGTGATCACGGCCGGCACTGCGGTGCGCGAGTCCCTGGCGCTGATCCGCACGGCAGGTGCCGCGGTGGCCGGAGTCCTGGTCGCACTGGACCGGCAGGAGCGGGGGCAGGGCGAACTTTCGGCCGTACAGGAACTGGCCCGCGAGCACGGCGTGCCGGTGCTGGCCATTGTCGATCTCGCCGGATTGATGGAATTCGCCGGCGTCCGTCCGGACCTTGCGGCGCAGCGCGGACGACTCGCCGCCTATCGCGATCGCTACGGCGCCACACCAGGCTGAGGCGTAGGCCCGTATCTTGCATGGCGCTTGGCCTATACTGGACGCACGTCCGGAGACCCAGATGCGTCGAATCGTCCCCAGCCTGCTGGCCGTGGCCCTCATGGGCATGGCGGCGGCTTCCTTTGCCGGCGACAACACCGCGGCTGCCACGCATTACCGCTGGAAGGATACTGCGGGCGTCGTGCACTTCAGCGACACCATCCCTGCCTCGGCACTGGCTGGCGGCTACGACATCGTCAACAACCAGGGCATGGTGGTCCGCCATGTAGGACGGGAACTGACCCCGGCCGAACGCCGGGAAGCCGCTGCAGAGGCCGCCAGGATCGCTATCGCCAAGCGCGAGGCGCAGCAGCAGAATCTGCAGGACACCCAACTGCTGGCGGCCTATCCGACGGATCGCGACCTCGAGCAATCGCAAAACGCGCAACTGCAACAGATCCGGATCGACATCGCCACGCTGGAAACCAACCTGCGCAGCCAGGAAGAATCGCTGACCGAACTGCTGGCGCACGCGGCCGACCTGGAACACACCAAGCAGCCGATCCCGCCCTACGTCAACAAGCGCATTGCCGAGCAAAGGGGCACCGTCAACGGCGAACGTGCTGCGCTGGCACAGCGCAATGCCGACCTTGCGAGCGCCAAGGAAAAATTCTCTGCGCAGCTGCAACGCTACCGCGCGTTGCGCGCGAAATTCAGCAGCGACGACCCCCCGCAATCGTGACGTGGATCACGCTGCGGCGTGCAGGTTGGACTGGATGTGCTCAGACAACCCGCGCAGCGTGCCGAACACGCGACGGTTGTCGGGGTTGTCCGAACGCAGCTGGATGCCGTAGCGCCTGGACACCGCCAGCGCGAGTTCCAGCGCATCGATGGAATCCAGGCCCAGCTCGCCCCCGAACAATGGCGCCACCGGATCGATGCTCTCCGGCGTGACGTTTTCGAGGTTGAGGTTCTCGACGATCAAACGCGCCAGTTCCTGCTCCGCCGGCGTCTGCTGGGTCATGCTCCGTGTCTCCGCAACCTCGTGGAATCAACTGTTTAGTGTAACATGGCCGGTTTGGCATCAGACCATCTCCGGCATGCGGGACCCTGCAAACCACAACGGCATGGACGCCTTCGCATGAAGGCTACAGGGTTGTCCGCGTTGCGCGTGGCCTACCATGACGCATCCGCCGCGACCTTGCTCGAGCGTCCCGGCACCCTCGTGGCGCTGGGCTTCGGCGACGCCGGGCCTGCACTCGCCGATCCACGTCATCTGTGCGTTCCCCTGCGGCCCCTGTCAAGCCCGGTCCCGCACGAATGCTGGACGGTCGATGCCGCCGTCGCGACCGGTTCCGACGGCGACCTGCGCTGGTCCGCCGGGGGCGGCTGGCGCTGCATCACGATGGAGCTCGACGAGGCCCGTTTCGGCGGGATCGATGCTGCCAGCGAGTACGCGTACACCACATTGCTGGCACACGTCGCATCCGTGCCCGAACGACATCTGCAACGCATCTGGAACTACCTCTACGCGATCAACGCTGGCACGGGCGACGCCGAACGCTACCGGCTGTTCTGCAACGGCCGCGCACGCGGACTGGCCGCGCACGCCGTCACGCGTTATCCCGCGGCGACCGCGATCGGTCATCACGGGCCGCGCGGACTGATGCAGGTCTATGCACTGTGCGCCGTCGAAGCCGGCCACGCGCTGGAAAACCCGCGCCAGGTGAGCGCCTGGCAATACCCGCGCCAATACGGTCCGACTTCGCCGAGCTTCGCGCGCGCCATGCGCCTGCCGAACGCCGCGCTCGCGATTTCCGGCACCGCCGCGGTGATCGGCCATGCTTCGCACCACCATGACGACGTGGCCGCGCAAGCCGACGAAGTCTTCGCCAATCTTGCGATGCTGCTCGAACAATCGCGCCTGGCCGCGTTCGACGCCCATTCGCCACTCAAGGTGTACGTGCGGCATGCCGGCGATGTCGCGGCCGTCGCAGCGGTCCTGGCGCGGCACCTCGCCCCCTCGGTACCGCGGGTGTTGCTGCAGGGCGACATCTGCCGCAGCGAACTGCTGGTCGAAATCGACGGCTGGCGTTTCGCATCCTGAGGCGCGGCTTTCCCGCTGCGCCACCAATAACAGCGCAATCACCCGCCGCGCAGCAACTTGCGGACCGCAGCGAGGTTGCGCCGGCTGACTTCCGGCGTGGCCGTGCTTCCTGCAATCAACGCGCGCAGCACGCCGTCGGCGTCGCGCTGCAGGCCGAGCAGGCGTTCGACCGGGATCAGGCAGCCACGGTGCACGCGTACGAAGCGTTCCGGGAACATTTCCTCGATCGTCTTCAACGATTGCTCGACCAGCACCTCGCCTGCCGCGCGGTGCACGGTCACGTACTTGTCGTCGGCAGAGAGGTACAGCACGTCCGCCAGCGGAACCTTCACCGGCGCTCCGTGCACTTGTGCAAGCAGCGTCGCGGCCGTGGCCGGCGCGCGCTGCCGCAGGGCCCGTGCGCGTTCGAGCGCCTCGCGCAGACGCTCGCTGCGCACAGGCTTCAACAGGTAATCGGCGGCGCGCAACTCGTAGGCGGCCAACGCGTGCTCCTCATAGGCGGTGCAGAACACCCATTGCGGCGGATCGGGCAAGGCCGCCAGCCGCCGCGCCACGCCGATCCCGTCGAGCCCTGGCATCGCGATATCCAGCAGCAACAGGTCCGGATGTGTCTTCGCGCACGCGGCCAGCGCCGCCTCGCCATCACCGACGCTGGCAACGACTTCCACGCCTTCGTAGTCGCGCAGCAGCGCGGCCAGGCGTGCGCGTGCGAGAGGTTCGTCGTCAACGATGACTATTCGCATGATCCGCTGACCCGCAGGCAATCTTCGCTAGACACTCCCCACTTCTCCATCGCTGCCGCATCACGTCCGGCGCCCGCCCCATTGCCTCAAGGAAACGACGCATCGGGCAGCCTCACCCGCACGCGGAACATCCCGTCTTCGTGGCTTGCCTCCAGCCCGCCGCGCTCGCCAAAGTGATAGGCAATACGCCGACGCACATTTTCGAGGCCGTGCCCGTTGCGGCGTACCGTATCGCCTTCCGGCAACGGATTGTCGATCTCGATCTCGACACCACGCGGAGTGCGCCGCCCGGCGATCCGTACCACGCCACCGGCGCGGCGCGGCTGGATGCCGTGATAGACCGCGTTTTCGACCAGCGGCTGCAGCAGCAGCGCCGGCATTTCCAGCTCGCTCGGCAGGTCGTCCACATCGCGCTCCACCTGCAGCCGCTCGCCCAGCCGCAACTGCTCGATCGCGAGGTAACGATCGACCAGCGCGAGTTCCGCACCCAGGGTGCTGGGTTGGTCGTCGGCGCCCAGGGCTGCCCGGAACAGCTCGGACAAGTTCTCCACGCTGCGTTCGGCCGCGTCCGGATCGACCCGCACCAGGGCTGCCACCGTGTTCATGCTGTTGTAGAGGAAGTGCGGACGGATGCGTGCCTGCAGCGCTTCGAACTGCGCACGCGCGACCGCCGCCAGCCGCGCGCGCCACTCCGCCAATACATAGAAATAGCGCAGCAACGCGGCACCCAGCAATGCCGCCAGCACCGTGTTGCCGATGACGAACCGTGCCGCCGATGCGGGCGTCAACTCCGTGCCGATCGCGTGGTCCAGCCACGCCACCACCGCACTGGTGATCGCCACCAGCAGCACCAGGGCACACCACGCCAGCAACCATCCACGCAGCGGTGGCCAGCGCACCAGCAGCGGCCGCAACCGGCACAGCAGCAGCGAGGCCAGCAACGCCAGCCAGACCACGAACAGCGTCGCGGTGGCGAAGCCCCGCCACGTCATGCGCGCGTCCGGCGCCAGCGCATCGATCACCACCACCAGCTCGGCCACCACCGCCAGCGTGAACACCGAAGCCACGCTGCAGAAATCGGGCAGCGCGGTGGCTTCGTGTTTGCGGGTTCCGGGGGTGTCCGCCATGCGCGCAGTATGACGGCGGCGCACCCGCATCACGCAATCCAGCTCGGCGTCCGCGTAGCCGCTCAGCCGCGGCGGTCGCCCCGCAGCAATTTACGCGTGCCGCAGCGCGGACATTTCCAGGCCGTGGCGCGCAGCTGGCGGACGGGCTGCTCGGACTTGCGTGCGGATCCGGCGTCGCGCAGTGCTCGGTGCGGGGGCGTCTCTCCGCGCGAGCGATCATTGGAGGATGGCGTGGTCATCGCCGCATCAGTGTCGCGGGTTGCGCGGGCGCACCGCCTTGACCCGGGTCAGGCGGCATCCTGCCGGAACTAGCGCGCCGCCCACCGTTGTTCCAGAAATGCCGACAGATCCGCGATCTCCGGCGGACAGACCTGGTGCGCCATCGGATAGCTGTGCCAGTCCACGTGGTAACCCCATCCACGCAGCCGGTCGCGCGAGCGTTCGCCAAGATATTGCGGCACCACCGGATCGAACGCACCGTGGCCCATGAAGATGGGCGTTGCAGCGTTGGCAACATTGCGTTCGCCCTCCGTCACGTCAGCAATCGGCAGGTAGGTGGACAACGCGACGATGCCGGCGAGTTTGTGCGGGTGGCGCAGGCCCGTCGCCAGTGCGATCGCGCCGCCCTGCGAAAATCCGGCCAACACGATGTTCGACGTATCGACACCGCGCTCGATCTCGCGCGTGATCAGTGTCTCCACTTCGCGGATCGATGCGCGGATGCCGGCTTCGTCCTGTTTCTGCGCCAGGTCGAAACCGGCGATGTCGTACCACGCACGCATCGGCAGGCCGCCGTTGAGCGTGATCGGCTTGACCGGCGCGTGCGGGAACACGAAGCGCAACGGCGGCCAGTTGCGCGGCACCAGTTGCGGCAGGATCGGCACGAAATCATTGCCGTCCGCGCCGAGGCCGTGCAGCCAGATCACCGCATGCCGCGGATTCGGTGCGGTTTCGCGTTCCACGCACTCCAGCGTCACTTGGCCGGCTCCAACGGTTGGCCGAGCCCGAGTTCCCCGGCAAAAAACGCCAACGTCGCGGCAGTGTTGCCGACCCGCTGGCTGAAGGATGCCGTGACGCCGTGGCCTTCGTTCATGCGCGTGAGCAGTAAAACCGGGTATTGCGACGAACTTGCCGCCTGCAGCGTCGCCGCAAACTTGCGCGACTGCCACGGCGCGACGCGCGGATCGTTGACGCCGGTGATCAGCAGCACCGCCGGATACGCGGTGCCCGGCTTGACGTTCTGCAACGGCGAGTACGCGCGCAGCCATTCGAAATCCGGTTTCTTCGTGACGGTGCCGTACTCACTGATGTTGTACTGGCCATTCGGCCACAGCTCGGCGCGCAGCATGTCGTAGATGCCGACCAGCGATACCACCGCGCGATATTCGGACGGATGCTGGGTCAGCGCCGCGCCCATCAACAGGCCGCCGTTGGAGCCGCCGAGGATGCCGAGATGGGCAGGATCGGTCCAATGTTTGACGACGAGTTCTCGTGCCGCGGCGTAAAAATCATCAAACACGTTCTGCTTCTTCGCCAGCATGCCGTCGGCGTGCCAGCCCTCGCCAAACTCGCCGCCGCCGCGGATGTTGGCGACCGCGTACACGCCGCCGCGCTCCAGCCACGCCAGCATCGGTCCAAGGAAACGCGGCGCCGAGGTGATGCCGTAGCCGCCGTAGCCGTACAGAATGGTCGGATGCTGACGGTCCTTCGGCACCCCCTGCATCGCGAACACGGTGACCGGAACCCTGGTGCCGTCTTTCGAAGTGGCGTCGAGGCGGTACGTCACCACTTTCGAATAATCCGCTGCCGGCTTGACCTCGAACACGGTCTTGAGCGCGCCGGTCGCGCCATCGTATTCGGCCCAGCGCGAGGGAATCGTCCAACCGGAATACGTGATCAGGGCTTGCGGCGACGACGCGCTGCTTGCGATGCCACCGACGCCAATGCCGGTTTTCGGCAACGGCACGCTGCGCACGAACTCGCCGTTGCTCGAATATTGCTGAACGCGCCAATCGGGGCCGCGCACTTCGACGATGAGGAAACCGCCCTGGATCGGCGCGACCGAATGCATCGCCCAGTCGCCCTGCTTCACCAGCAGCGTGGCCTTGCCGTTCGCATCCAGCGCCAGCAACTTGCCACGCGGTGCATCCTGGTACGCGATCACCAGCAGGCGCTCGTCGTCCCACGCCGCGCCCTGGTTGACGCTGGACGCCGCGCGCACGTTGGCCTCGGTGCCAAGCGCCAGCTTCCACGGACCATTGCCGCTGCGCAGGTACACCGCATCCGGATTGCCGTCGCCGTCGTGCAGCAGCGCGGCTGCGTGCTGGCCGTCAGCCGAGCCAAGCAAGGTGTATTCGGCAACCTTCGACTGGTCCTTGCCGAATTCCAGTGCGTCGTCTTTCGCTGCCGTGCCGAGCGCGTGGTGGTACAGCGCCGCGTTGAATTGCAATTCGCTGTCCGGGACGCTGCCCGGCAGCGGCAGACGCACATACGTCACGCCGCGGCCTGAGGCATCCCACACCAGCGCCTGCGGCGTGGTGCCGCCGCCCGCGTACGGCAGCGCGTCGGGCAAGACCATGCCGCTCGCGGCTTCGATGAAATGGATCGTGGTGGCTTCGTCGCCGCCCTCGGCGGTGCCGTAGGCGACGACCTTGCCATCGGGCGAGGGCCAGTACCCGGTGATTGCGGCACCAGCCTGTTTGTTCGGATCGACCAGCACACGTGCTTCGCCACGCGGCCAGGCCTGTGCGACCAGCACCGCCTGCGGTTGCGGCGGCGTCTGGCGCAGGTAGAACAGGGTGCCGCCGACGATCGCCGGATCGGATTGCTGGGTCGAAGTGAGCGCGAGTTCGCCCACCCGTTTGGCAATCGCCTTCGCATCCTTGAAACCATCCATCACTTTTTCGGTGTAGGCGTTCTGTGCCGTGATCCACTGCTTGACGGCGGGCGCATCGGCGTCTTCCAGCCAGCGATACGGGTCGTGCACCGCCGTCCCGAAGAAGGTTTCGGTCACGTCGTGTTTCGGGGTCGGTGGCGGCATGGCAGGTGTGTCGTGCATGGTGTCGATCAATGCGTATTCGGTACCAGCCCGGGCAGGGGGATCCGGCAAAGTCTGTGTCTGTGTTTGTGCTAGTGCCAGGGTGGATGCGAGCCCCAGACCGAAAGCAACCGACGTGCGAATGGCGAACATGGCTCACTCCGGACTGGACGGGTCTGCGCAGGGTAGCGCTACCCCGCCGCGACCGCCATGCGATGACTTCGGCGCGATGACTTCTGGCGCTTGCGTGCAGCGGCGGCGCGTGACTAGCCTCCAAGTTTTTGCCGGGATTCCATTATGAACCGCGTCGCAACCGCAGGACTCGTGTGCCTGCTGGCCAGTACGGGTGCGCTCGCCGACGCTCCGCAAGCGCAGGCGCCTGCGCCCGCGACCACCGCACCGGCCATCACCCTCGAACAGATCATGGCCGATCCCGACTGGATCGGACCGCCGGTCGAGGGCGAATACTGGAGCGTCGACGGCCGCAGCATTTATTACAAGCTGAAGCGCAAGGGTTCGTCGATCCGCGATCTGTATCGCGTCGACGCCGCCACCGGCACACCGGTGAAATTGAGTGACGCTGAACTTGCGACGGCCGATGGTCCGGCGGTGTTCGACCGCGCGCACGACCGCGCGGCGTTCCTGCGCCACGGCGACGTTTTCGTACGCGAGGTGGCCAGCGGCACCACGCGCCAGGTGACGCGCGACGACGCCCGCAAGTTCGGCCTGCAGATTTCCGCGGACGGCCAGCGGGTCAGCTGGAGCCAGGGCAACGACTGGTTCGTCTGGAACGCTTCGACTGGCGTGGTGTCGCTAGCCGCCATCCTGAAGACCGAAGACGACCCGGCCGACGCCAAGCCCGACCAGCTGGAGCGCCTGCAGCTCAGCCTGTTTTCGACCCTGCGCGCAGACAAGGCTGACAAGGATGCCGTGCGCAAGCGCGCCGACCAGCTCGACGCCGAAAACCCGAACCGCGCACCGGCGCCGTTCCATTTCGGCGACAAGGTGCGGGTGGCGATGACCTCGCTGTCGCCCAACGCGCGCTGGCTGCTGGTGGTGACGGTGCCCAAGTCGTACCAGCGTGGCAAGCGCCCGGACGTGATCCACTACGTCAACGAATCCGGCTATCCCGAAGCGGAGTCCGCGCGCACCTATGTCGGCCGCAACGGCGCCGCACCCCAATCGTTTGTCTTGCTGGACCTGCAGGGCCACAAGCAATACCCGCTGTCGGTGGAAGACCTGCCAGGCATCCACGATGACCCGCTGCACGCACTGCGCGCCAAGCGCATCGCCGAACTGAAACAGGCGGGCCATGCCGACGAAGCCGCCGCGCTGGCTGCGCCCAAAACGCGTCCGTTGTCGGTCAACTTCGTCATGTCCGGTGAGTCGGGCTATCCGGCCATCGTGTGGAGCCACGACGGCAGCCATCTTGCCATCGAGCTGGTCGCCAACGACCACAAGGATCGCTGGATCACCAGCGTGGATTTCACCGATCACACGCTGGTGACGCAAAACCGCCTGACCGATCCGGCCTGGATCAACTGGAGCTTCAACGGCCTCGGCTGGCTGCCCGACAACCGCACGCTGTGGTTCGAATCGGAAGCCAGTGGCTGGGCGCAATTGTTCGTGAAACCGTTGGACGGCAAGGCGCGCGCCTTGACCGGCACCGGTTTCGAGGTTTCCTCGCCGGTGCTGTCGCCGGACGGCAAGTGGTTCTATGTGCGCTCGAACAAGCAGGCACCTTACGACTACGACGTGTACCGCGTCGCGGTCGCGGGTGGTGCGCTGGAACAGGTCACGCACTTCGAAGGCACGGATGATTTCAAACTGTCGCCGGACGGATCGAAGCTCGCGGTGCTGCATTCGAGCGCGTATGTCCCGCCGCAGCTAGCGGTGGTGAACAGTGATGGCTCCGGTGCGCGTGACCTCACCGACACCCGCACGCCCGAATACAAGGCGATGTCTTCGCTGTGGACCGAACCGGAATTCGTGAAGGTGCCATCCAGCCACGGCAACTTCGGCATCTGGTCGAAGTACTACCAATCGAAAGACTACGACACCTCGGTGACGCACCCGGCGGTGCTGTTCGTGCACGGCGCGGGCTACCTGCAGGACGTCGACAAGAACTGGTCGTACTACTTCCGCGAGCAGATGTTCCACAACCTGCTGCTGCAGGAAGGCTACGTGGTGCTGGTGATGGATTACCGCGGCTCGGCCGGTTACGGCCGCGACTGGCGCGACGCGATCTACCGTCACATGGGCCATCCGGAACTGGAAGACCTGCTGGACGGCAAGGCCTGGCTGGTGAAGCACCACCACGTCGATCCCAAACGCGTCGGCGTCTACGGTGGTTCCTACGGCGGCTTCATGACCGAGATGGCGCTGCTGCGCGCGCCCGGCGAGTTCGCGGCCGGCGCGGCATTGCGTGCGCCCTCGGACTGGACCAGCTACAACGACGGCTACACGTCCGACATTTTGAATACGCCGCAGCTCGATCCCGAGGCGTACAGGATTTCCTCGCCGATCGAATACGCGCAGAACCTGCAGGATCCGTTGTTGATGATGCACGGCCTGATCGACAACAACGTGATGCCGGGCGACACCATCCGGCTCTATCAACGCTTCATCGAACTGCACAAGAAGGACTTCTGGATGTCGCTGTACCCGACCGAGCGCCACGCGTTCGAACACGCCGACGACTGGTACGACGAATACCGCCGCATCCACGAGTTGTTCACGCAGTATGTGAAAGACAAGCGCTGACGCAGCGGCCAGCGCCTGGTTCGAAGCACCCCCACAATCCCCTTCCCGCCGGAAGGGGAAAACAAACGCCACTTCCAAAGGATTCACCATGTCCCTGCGCGCGCACTTGCCGGTAATGCTGGCCATCAGTTTCGTGTTTGCGCCGCTCGCACGCGCAGACGCCCCGACGCCCGCGCAAGCAGAAAGTGCACGCATCGACCAGATCCTCGCGCAGCGTGCTGCGGTCAAGGACATTCCCGCGGTCGCCTTGTCCCATGACGGCCAGCACCTCGCGTGGCTGGTTTCGCATGAGGGCAAGACCACGCTGACGCTGGCGTCATGGAATGGACAAAACGCCCGGGCGACGGCGATTCCGGGCGATTGCCACGAGCAAGGCCTGCGCTGGGCGCCGCGCGCGAACGAACTTGCCGTATTGACCCGCTGTGAGGTCGACCCTTCCAACACCAAGCCGATCCAGGGCGCGATCTGGGTGATCGACGTCGAGCACGATTCCGCACCACGCAAGATTGCCGACATCGCGGGCTTTGCTTCCGGCATGGAATGGAGCCGCGACGGCCAACACATTGCTTTCCTGTACGTGCCGGGCGCGACGCGCCTGCCGTTTGCCACGGCATCCGGCAATCCGCGCGTTGGCGTGATCGGCGAAACCGAGGTACAGGTCGAACGCGTCGCCGAGGTTCCGGTCGCGGGCGGCGCACCGGAAGTCCTGACGCCTGCCGGTCTTTACGTGTACGAATTCAGCCTGTCGCCGATCGGCAGCCAGCTTGTCTATACCGCCGCGCCGCCGCCCGGCGACAACAATTGGTGGACGGCCAAGCTCTACGTGCAGGATGCGCGTGCAGGCGCCACGCCCAAGGCACTCGTCGATCCCGCGACCGTCACCGGTTCGCTGCGCGGTTTGCAGATGGCGCTGCCGCGCTGGTCGCCCGACGCCGCGCGAATCCTCTTCATCGGCGGCTTGATGAGCGACCGCGGCGCGACCGGCGGTGACATCTACGGCGTGCCGGCAAGCGGCGGCACGCCGGTCGACCTGACGCCGGGCGTGCAGGTCACGCCGTCGTGGTTCACCTTCACCGACGCACGCACGCTGCTGGTGAACCAGATCGCCCGCGGCGCGATGCAGGTCACCGAGTACACGCTGGACGGCAACGCCGCGCGGCAGACGCGCACCTGGTTCACCGCGCCGGGCAGCCTCGGCGACGGTCGCGCCGCCCTGTCGGTCGCGGTGTCCGGCAAGGCACCGCTGCGCATTGCCTATGCAGGAGACTCCTTCGACCATCCGTCCGAAGTGCACGCGGGCGTGCTCGCGACGCAGCCTGCGCCGGTGGTGACGTCGATGAACGCGGCGCTCAAGCCGCAATGGGGCAGGGCCGAATCGATCGAATGGAAAAATGGCAATGAGACCGTGCAAGGCTGGTTGATGTATCCGGCGAACTACGACCCGCACCGGCGCTACCCGATGATCGTGTATGTGCATGGTGGCCCGTCTTGGGCCAACACGCCGTCGTGGCGCAACAACGCGAGCGCCTTGTCGCAGTTCGGTTACTTCGTGCTGATGCCGAATCCGCGCGGCAGCTTCGGTGAGGGTGAAGCCTTCACGCAGGCCATTCGCAACCAGATGGGTTATGGCGACCTCGACGACATCCTCGCCGGCGTGGACGCGGTGGAAAAACGGGCGCCAATCGACGACAGCCGGCTTGGGATGATGGGCTGGAGTTACGGCGGCTTCATGAGCATGTTCGCGCCGACCCGCACGCAGCGCTTCAAGGCGGTGGTCGCCGGCGCCGGCATTTCCGACTGGCAGAGCTACTACGGCCAGAACCAGATCGACCAATGGATGATCCCGTTCTTCGGCGCCTCGCTGTACGACGATCCGGCTGCCTACGCGAAAAGTTCTGCGATCAACTTCATCAAGCAGACGAAAACGCCGACGTTGATCGTGGTCGGCGAACGCGACGAGGAATGCCCGGCGCCCCAGTCGTTCGAATACTGGCACGCGTTGAAAACGCTGGGTGTGCCGACCACGCTGGTGGTGTACGCCAACCAGGGCCACCACATCGTCGGCCACAAGGACCAGGCCGATATCCTGCGACGCACCCTGGACTGGTTCGGGAAATATCTTTCGCCAGCGAAGTGAACGCGGCGTTGCGCTGGAAAGATCGCCTGCACGCAGGCTCCTACCTACGCTCTCTGTAGGAGCGCGTGAGCTCGCGACTGGGCGCGCAGATTGGCTGAACCGCCTA
>JAFEDX010000217.1 GCA_018241365.1 Pseudomonadota bacterium | reverse complement strand
AGGGCATTGGGGTTGTTGAGCCAACCATTCGGAATTCCCGACCCGAGCCGCTGGCCTTCGAACACCGGCCCCTGCACGCTGATCGGACCACTGCGCTGCGGAATCAGCGCCCAGCTGCGCTCGATGACCTTGTAGGTGTAACCCTCGCGCTCGGTGACGTAGCGATGATCGCGATCGAGCGGAATCAGGCGCGCACCGTCGGCGCCAGGATCACCCAGCGCACCGTTGACGCCCGGCAGGTAGAACAGGCGCACGGTATAGACGGTCTGTTGCCCGACGTACGGCGAACTGGACAACACGCTCGTCTGCATGAACACGGGATCGCCCACCGCGCCGCTGCCGCCGCTCGGCGCCGCGCCGACGTGCAATGTCAACGGTTGCGTGGTGCCGCCGCCGATGGCAAGCGCGGGGATCGTCAAGGTTCCGGCATGCAGCGGCTTCAATGCGACGCCAAGCTGGGTGGTGCTGGTGGTCTTGCCGTTGACGATCGCAACGCTGCTGGAACGCGAGCTTCCCAGCACCTGGAAATCCTGCTGCAGCGGCGACAGATCCGGGTTGCCGAGGCTGCCATCGGACTGGATGTTGAGCGTGACGGTGTCGCCAAGGCTGACGTGGCTGCGGTCGAGGAAGGCCCGCACGGTCGCGGCCTGCGCCAACGGCGCCAGCAGCAACAGCAACACGATCCACCCGCGTCGTACCGTCATTGCCCGTTCTCCTGCGGCTGCCCGCCGTGGCGCTGCTCCCACTCCAGCCGGAACTTGCGCCGCAGCAAGGCGCCTGGGTCATCCGGCACCGCGCGCAGCATCGCGCGTTGTTGCGCATCGAGCTTCCCGTCATCCCGCGGCTCGGACTGGCCAAGCGCGAAGCCTTGCGCCGCACGGGCATCCTGTTGCGACTTGCCATCACGCACGCCGCGCAATTCCTGCTGCAATCCCCGCGCCGCCTGATCGGCCTGCTGCTTCTGTCGCGCCGCTTCCGCCGCGGAGGCAGCACCCTGATCTTGCTGCGAGCCGGCATCACTGCCCTGCCCCTGCGACGACGCCGAAGGGTTTGACTGCGCGCCCTGCATGCTCGCGGAGGAATCCGGCGATGACGGCTGGGCGCCTTGGTCTGCACCGGACTGCGAAGACGATTGCGCGGCGTTGTCCTGTGCCTGCGATGGTTTCCCGTCAGGTTGGCCCTGCTGGCCTTGCTTCGATTGACCTTGCCGGTTTCCCTGCGACTGCGGCGGCGGCGAATGTTGTTTCAGCCACGCTTCGACGGCATCGAGATTGGCCTTGGCGTCCGCGAACTTCGGATCCTGGCGCAGCGCTTCCTGGTACGCACCGATCGCCTTGGCGTAGTCCCCCTGCTTCGCCAAGGCATTGCCGAGGTTGTAGTGCGCGCGTGCATCACCGTCTTGCGCGAACGCCCTGGCCGCACCGGCATAATCGCCCGCGCGATAATCCGCGGCGCCGCGCACGCCCGGGGTCGACGCCAGGTCCTGCGCGCGTGCAGCGTCGCCATCCCGCAAGGCCTGCAACGCACGCTGGTCGCGATTCGACCATAACGAAGACCAGGTCGATGCCTGTGCAACGGGCATCGCCACCGGCAACACGCACAACGCGACCACCAGCAACCAGCCGCGCCGGAACGCCAGCGCCGCCAGCACCACCAGGATCGGCAACAGCCAGGCGCCGCCGTCACGCCACAACTGGGCGCGCTCGTTGCTGCTCGCGTGGCCAGCCTCGGCCACCGGGGCACCGAAGGCGGCAGCGCCATTGCCATTGGTTTGCAACGCCACGTAACGGCCACCGCCCGCACTCGCGACCGTGCGCAACGCGGCATCATCGCGGCGCGCCATCAGCACGCCGTCCGCGCCCTTGACGAAGCCACCACCGCTGCGTGGCACGGGTGCGCCTTCCGTGGTGCCGATGCCGAGCACGTCCACGCGGATGCCGGCGGCGTTTGCCTCGCGCGCAGCGGCGATCGCGGCATCACCGGCGGTATCGGTGACCAGCACGATCTCCCCACCGCCTGCATGCGCCTGTTGCAGCAACTGCACGCCCTGCCGGATGCCCGCCGCGGCATCGTTGCCCGGCACCGGCATCACGTCCGGCTGCAAGGCCTGCACAAAGTTCAACACGGTGCGTTTGTCATCCGTCAGTGGCGCGACCGTGAACGCCGCGCCGGCATATGCGACCAAGGCCGTGCGTGCATCGCCGGCGCCATCCAGCAGGTCGCGCACCGCAAAACGCGCCCGCGTCATGCGGTCGGGTTTCAGATCCTGCGCCAGCATGTCATTCGAGAGCGACAGCACCACCACCCGCGCCGCGCCGTTGACGTACAAGGGTGCCGGTACTTTCTGCCAAGCCGGACCCGCCAGCGTCGCCACCGCGAGCAGCCACGCCAACGCAAACAGGCCCAACGCCATCCGTCGGTGCGTTGCCGAAAAATGGACGAGGTGCGGCAACAAGGCAGCGTCAGCGAGTCGGGATAGCATGGCGCGGCCATTGCCGCCGCGCGCCAGCAGCCACAGCGCAGGCGGCAACGCGAGCAGTGCCAGCCACCACCACGGACGCAGGAAGTGCAACGGGAAGTCCTGGATGTTCATGCGCGCACCGTCCGGCGCGGCCGCAACCCGCGCCAAGGCAGCAAGCTGCAACCCAGCAACAAGGCCAGCGCCAGCGGCCACGGGTACCACTCGCGGTTCGGGCGCAACATGGATTCGCCGCGTGCCAGCGGTTCCAGCGCATCGATGGTGCGATAGGCATCGGCAAGCTGATCGACATCGGCCGCGCGGAAAAAACGGCCGCCGGTCGCGTCGGCGATCTGCGTCAGCGCCTGCACGTCGAGATCGTTGTCCGGCGCCTGCATCTGCATGCCGAACACGCTGATCGATTGCCCGGCCGAGCCGACGCCGATGGTGTAGATGCGCACCCCGGCAGCCTTGGCGAGTTTCGCGGCATCCTGCGGCGCCACATTGCCCGCGGTATTCACGCCATCGGTCAACAACACCAGTACGCGGGCGCGGGCGGGCAACGCGGCGAGGTGTTTCACCGCCAGCACGATGGCGTCGCCGATCGCGGTTTCGCGGCCCGCCAACCCGATCGCGGCGCCCGACATCTGTTTTGCCACGGCGTCGATGTCGAAGGTCATCGGCGTGAGCAGGTACGCGTGGGTGCCGAACAGGATCAAGCCGACGTCGTCGCCCGCACGTTGCGCAATGAAGCGCTGCGCGATCGCCTTGACCGCCGCGAAGCGGCTGACCACCTGGTCGCCATAACGCATGTCCTCGATCGCCATGCTGCCGGAGGTATCCACCGCCAGCATCAGCGCGCGCCCGGTATGCGCGAGCGCCTGCGGCGGCGCCGGCTGTTGCGGTCGCGCGGCCGCACACACCAGCAGCAGCCACGCCAGTGCCGCCACCGCGACGCGTGCACGTGACGTGGCGATACGCGACGACACGCGCGCCAACTCGATCCGCTGTGGCAAACGCAGCGCCGCGCCGGGCGCGGCCGGCGGCAACAATTTCCACACCAGCCACGGCAGCGGCAACAGCAGGAACATCCATGGCCAGGCGAACGTCAGCATGTGCTCCTCACGGCGACTCCCCCTCACCCGCCAAGCGCTTCGCGCCTGTCTCCCACTCCCCCACGGAAGCAGGTTCGGGGTGACGGCCCCGCCAGCCGGAACGCGCAATGGCAGGTGACCGCAACGCGCATCGGCACCACGCACGCAAGGCCGCCGGCAACGCCTCCGCATCCAGCGTCGGTCTTGCGCGAAAGCGTGCGTCGAGCAGTCCATCCAGCGTGGCGTGCGTGCCAGCGTCGTGCGTGCAGGCATGGATGAACGCGCGCCAGGCTTCGCCACTCGCGCTGGCGGCATCGGGATCGACTTTGCGCGCGACGCGCCGCAGCAGGCGCGACGCATCCTCGACCAGCGCCACGGTGTCGCGGTCGTGGGCGAACCTTGCGGCCAGCCGGTCGACCTCCTGCAATGCAACCCGCAACGGACGCTGCCGCGTGCGCCGCTTCGCCAGCCACGCGCCGGCCACGATCATCAACAACACCAGCCCTGCAAGCAGCCACCAACCCGGCGCCGGCGGCCACCACGCCGCCGACGGCAAATGGATGTCGCGCAACACGGGCCCGCCGGCGTTCATGCGCGGCGTATCCGCCTGCGCCACAACGCCGCAAGCGCCGATTCCGGCTCGTCACCCGTCGCCAGCGCCGCCCAGCGCACGCCGACAGAATCGCAGGTCTCGCCGAGCTGGCGCCAACCCTGCGCCATCTGCTCGCGAAACTGCGCACGCGCTGCAGCATCCGCCAGATCAATCTGCCGCTTTTGCGCGCCCGCCTCGAACAGATAGCTGCCGGCCGGCGCCAGTTCGCGCTCCAGTTCGTCCACGACGGCCACGACGCGTACCTCGGCGTGCCGCGCCAGCTTCGCCAGCGCCGCGGCCGCTGCCGCGTCGGCGCACCAGCCATCCGACAGCAGCCAGACCCGGCTGGCGGGCGTTGCCAATCGCCTGGCACGCCCCAGCGCGGCAGACAGCGGCTCGTCCGGCGCATCCGCGTTGCCGGCATGCAGGTCCCATTGCGTGACAGCCCCGAGCACTGCCAAGGCGCCGCGCGTGCCCGCGTGGGGATCCACCGCCGCGCGCACCGGCCCGAACCCCAGCGCGCCCACGCGATCGCCGCCGCGTACCGCGGTCCACGCCAACCACGCCGCGGCTCGCGCCGCCGCCACCGATTTGTAGCGGGCGCGGGTGCCAAAGCGCATCGTCGCGTGGGTGTCGAGCAGCAGCAGCACGCCCTGCTCGCGCTCGGCCTCGAACAATTTGGTGTGCCATTTGCCGCTGCGCGCCGTGCGCCGCCAATCGATGTTGCGGGCATCATCGCCCGCCTGGTAGATGCGCGATTCCGCGTAATCCATGCCGCGCCCCCGCAGCGCCGACACGTGCCCGCCTGCCAACGGCGTGGCCACGCGTGCCGCATGCGCAGCCGGCTTGCCCGCGCGCGCGCGCAGCGCGATCAGTTCCGGCAGCGAGACGGTGGTGATGCCTTCAATGTCGGATGCGGTTGCAGGCATGAATGTGTGGTCGCCTGCACGCAGGCTCCTACGGGAAATGAATTGCAGGAGCGAGCGCGTTCGCGACCGTTGCTTCGCCAAACCCGGCGTCGGGTCGCCTGCACGCAGGCTCCTACGGGAAATGGATTGTAGGAGCGAGCGCGCTCGCGACCGTTGCTTCGCCAAACCCGGCGTCGGGTCGCCTGCACGCAGGCTCCTGCAGGGAAGGGATTGTAGGAGCGAGCGTGCTCGCGACCGCGGCTCCTCCGAACCCGGAATGGCTCGTTCAAGGAAGCGGCACGCGTTCCAGCAGTTGCCGCACCACGTCATCCACCCGCAAGCCTTCGGCTTCCGCCTCGTAGCCCAGCAGCACGCGATGACGCAACACGTCGGGCGCCAGCGTCTGCACGTCCTCGGGCAGCACGTAGTCACGCCCGGCCAGCCACGCCGCCGCGCGCGCGCAACGTTCCAGTGCGATCGAGGCGCGCGGGCTCGCGCCCCACGCGATCTTCTCGCGCAGCTTCGGCGCCCACGGCCGCGGATCGCGGGTCGCCAGCACCAGTTGGACGATGTATTCCTCGAGGCCGTCGGCGAGGTGCAGGTCCAGCACCTGCTCGCGCGCGGTGAAGATGTCGGACTGGTCGAGCAGGCGATCCGGCGCCGCGTGCGGGCCGAGTTCGGCGCGCGCGCGGTGGCGGGCGAGCCGCATGATCTCGCGCTCGGAACCCGCCTGCGGGTAATGCACCGGCACGTGCAGCAGGAACCGGTCCAACTGCGCTTCCGGCAACGGGAACGTGCCTTCCTGTTCGATCGGATTCTGGGTCGCCATCACCAGGAACAGTTTCGGCAGCGGCCACGAACGCCGGCCAATGGTCACCTGGCGTTCGGCCATCGCTTCCAGCAGCGCGGACTGCACCTTGGCCGGCGCGCGATTGATTTCATCGGCCAGCACCAGATTGTGGAACAGCGGCCCGCGTTCGAATTCGAACTGGCCCGTCTGCGGACGCAGCACATCGGTGCCGGTGAGGTCGGCCGGCAACAAATCGGGCGTGAACTGCACGCGGTGGAAATCGGCTTCGATGCGCGCGGCCAGCGCCTTCACCGCGGTGGTCTTGGCCAGTCCCGGCGCGCCTTCGACCAGCAGGTGCCCGTCGGCCAGCAGCGCGATCAGCAGGCGTTCGACCAGCGCCGGCTGGCCAATGACGTCGGTGCGCAAGGCCTCGCGCAAGGCAGCAAAGCGCGCCTGCAGTGGAGTCCGGGTTCCGGTATCCGGCGCGTCGACCGGCGCAGTGGAGGTGTCGGTTTGCATGTGCGCAGTAGACCACAGCCGCGCGCAAAAGTTTGGCCCCTCAGAAAAAACGAACGGCGCGGATACCCGCGCCGTTCGCCTGATTCAATGAGTTCCGCAATGTTACTGCACCGTGGTTTCCTGGCCCAGGATGTGCGGAGTGATGAACACCAGCAGTTCCGCCTTGGTGTTCTTGTCGAGCTTGTCGCGGAACAACGCGCCCAGGATCGGGATGTCGCCGAGGAACGGCACCTTGGTCAGGTCGTGTTCGTTGGTGAACTCGTACACACCGCCCAGCACCACGGTCTGGCCATTGCCGACCAGCACCGAGGTGTCGATTTCGCGGTGGTCGATCTGCGGCACCAGGCCACCACCCGGGTTCGGAATGAACTGGTTGAGCGAATCCTTGAGGATCTTGAGTTTCATGAACACGCGGTTGTCGGAGGTGATGGTCGGCGTGACGTGCAGCTCCAGCGCGGCGTTCTTGAACTGCACCGTGGCCGTGCCGAGACCGCCGCCCGCGCCACCGCCCGCACCGGTGTTCTGGTAGGTCACGTAGCCGATCTGCGTGCCTTGCACGATCGAGGCTTCCTGGTTGTTGGCCGTAACGACTTTCGGCTGCGAGATGGTTTCGCTGCGGCCTTCCTGCTGGGCCGCCGACAGTTCCAGGTTCAGCATGTAGTCGCGGCCGAGTATCCCGAACGCGATGCTGCTGGTGCCGGTACTCGTGGAAGGCAGATTGACATTCAAACCACCCGGGAACGTGATCGCAGGCGGCGCGATCGCGGTCGGCGAGAACGTGCTGCAATTGCCGGCTGCGCAGGCCGCATTGTAGGCATTCAGGTTCGCCACGTTGTTCTGATTGATCGCCGATTGCTGTCCGGAGATGCTGTTGTTCAGACTGACGATGTCGTTGGTGGTGGCACCCGACATCAGGCGTTGGCCACTCGGGTTGACCTGGAATGCGTTGATGCCGAGCTTGGCGCCGAGTTCGCGGGTGAAATTGTCGGTCGCAACCACGAGGCGCGATTCGATCAGCACCTGCTTGACCGGGCGGTCGAGCACCGACACCAGTTGCCGGATTTCCTGCACCTTCTCGGGGGTGTCGTTGACCAGCAGGGTGTTGGTGCGTTCGTCGAACGACACGCTGCCGCGCGAGGACAGGAACCCGCGTTCGGAACTGCTGGTGCCACCGCCGCCGCCGATGTTGCCGGCCTTGGCGCCGGAGGTCAGCAGTTCGGCGATCTGCTGCGCGCTGCCGTAGTTGATCGGGATGTAATCCGTCACGAGCTGCGCGCTGTCGAGCTGCTTCTGGCGCGCTTCGGCGATGTTTTCCTCATACTTCGCCAACTCGGTCTGCGGGGCAACCCAGACCACGTTGCCGTTCTGGCGCTTGGCCAGCCCTTTCGCACGCAGGATCACGTCCAGCGCCTGGTCCCACGGCACGTTGACGAGGCGCAACGTGACGTTGCCCTGCACGCTGTCGGACGCCACGATGTTGAGGTTGGAGACGTCGGCCAGCAACTGCAGCACCGAACGCACCGGGATGTCCTGGAAGTTGAAGGTGACGCGGCTGCCCTTGTACACGATCGGCTTGGGCGCACCCAGCGCGGTGGTTTCGCTTCCGGTCGGGCGCGAGAACTCGACCACGTACTCGTTGCCGGTCTGGTAGGACGAGGTTTGCACCACGCCGCGCGTGTCCACGTCGATGCGCGCACCACCCGACACGGCATGGGTGTTCACGCTGCGCACCGGGGTCGCATAGCTGGTGACGTCGAGGCGGCGCGCCTGCGAGGCCGCGAGACTGGCACCGGCCACGTCGATGGTGGTGGTGTCGCCATTGGCATGCATGCTGGTCGCGGCGCCGGGCTGGCTGAATTGCAGCACCAGCTTGCCGCCACCATGGTCGCCGCGCTGGAAGTCGACGCTGGTGATCACGTTGCTGCCGGCCATCGCGACTGCCTTGTCCGGATCCGCGGTCGCGATCGCAAGGGAGCGATCGGACTGCGGCGGCGGTGGAGCAGTCGCCAGGGCCGGGGCGGCTTGCGCCGGTGCGGGCGCATCCGCAGCCGTGGCGCCGGACATGCCGTCGCCGATCGTGACGACGACCTTGTCGCCGTCGACGCTGGTGACGTACGGGGAGGGTTGCGACAAGGCCACCACCACGCGGGTGCGGCCATTCGCCGATACCGCGCTGACCGATTGGGCGGTGCCCTGGTTGACCGCGACGTTGCGCTGGCTCAAACCGTTGGTGGTGTCGGCAAAATCCATCGCGATGCGCGGCGGCGTATTGGTGCTGAACGCCTGTGGCGCGACAGCCGGGCCCGAGAAGGTCAGGGTGACTTGCACCTTGCCACCCGGCAACGGCGCGGCGCTGACGTTCTGCAAGGTGTTGGCCGCCATGGCCGGTCCCGCTACCAGCAGGCATATCGCCATGACCGGCACCGCCGCCAGCGTCAGCCATCCGCGTCGTGCTGACGGGACAGGACCGGTGCTGGAGCGACCGAGGTAGTGAGCAGGTTTGGTCATCATGAACGTAACCCCCGATGAATCGTCATTTGTCGCCCAAAGCGACGGTCGCGTCGCGTTCCATCCAGCCACCCGAACCGTTCGGCACCAGTTCCGTCAGGTCCACCGTGCCCGGCGTCACCTGCATAACATGCCCGTAGTTCTGGCCCATGTAATCGCCCACGTGAACCTGGTGGATCACGCCCTGCGGGTCCTTGATCAGCGCCTCGATGCCACCCTTTGCACCGATCGTGCCGACCATCTTCAGGCTGTCGAGCGGAAAGGCTTCCAACGGCTCGCGCGGGCGGTTCTGGTCGGGATGCGGACCCAGGGCGTTCTGCGAGCCGGCCTGCGCCGGCGCCGGTTCGAACGGGTCGCGCCGATCCTGGTCCTGGTAGGTGAAGGTTTCGAAAGTCTTGACGACCGGCAGCGCGGGCAGCGGCGCGCCCTTGCGGGCCTTGACCTGGGCAACCCATTCGCTCAGGTCGCCCTGGCCGCTGCAGGCAGCCAGTCCGCCGAGCATGGCGAGGATCGCGATGGCGATGGCAAAGCGGGAGAGTCGCATGGTCACTTCCCTCCCTGCTTGGCCGGCTCTTTGCCTTTCGCTTCCTCGTCGCCGAGGTAACGATAGGTCTGCACCGTGCCTTCCAGCATCAGCTGGCCACCGGGCGGCGGCGCATCGCGCCCGCCGGCCGGTTTGGCCGCACTCAGTGACACGTCATGCATGGTGAGGATCACCACCCGCGGCAGCGAGGCCACGCCGCTGATGAAGGTGCCGAACTGGTGGTACGTCCCCTGCATCTTCAGCGCGATCGGCTGGATCGCGTAGAACTCTTTCGGGATCTCGGGCTGCGGCTTGAACAGGTCCGTCTCGATGCCCGCGGCCTGCGCGGTTTGCGAGATGTTGGTCAGCAGCGCCGGCATTTCGGTCTTGCCGGGCAACTCGCGCAGCATCTGGCTCAGCATCTCGTTCATCTGCGCAAGCTGCGCCTTCAGCGCATCGAGGTTGACCACCTTCGCCTGCTTCGCCTCGAAATCCGTTTTCAGCGTCACTTCCTGCTGTTGCGCGGTGGCCAGCGTGTCCTGCTCGCCACTGATGTAGAAATACCAGCCGAGGAACAGGATCACCACGATCACCAGGGCGATGAAAAAGCCCTTGACCGATTTCGGCCAACCGCCGACGTTGTTGCGATCGAGATTGCGCAGGTCATCGATCAGTTTCATGGCCTGGCCCCTCCCTTGCTGGCCGGCGCAGCGGACGCGGGCGCTTCCGCTGCGGGTGTCGGCGTGGAAGCCGCGTGCGGATCCGCCACGGCTGTTTCAGCCGGAGTGGCTGGCGTGGACGTCGCGGACGTCGAAGCGGCAGCAACGACGGGTTGCGCGCCAGCGGAAGGTGCAGCCGTGGATGCCGCGACGGCGGGTGCCGCGCTGCTGGAGCCCGCGGCTGGAGTTTCGCCGGCGGCGTCGGTCTTCGGCGTACCCAGCGTCACCACCAATTCGAACTCGTAGGGGGTATTGGTATCGGAGTGGACGTTTTCGGTCTTGACCAGTTGTGCCGGCCCCATCCACGGCGACGCCTCGATGCTGCGCATGTACTTCGCGACCGTGTCGTTCGACTGCGCCACGCCATCGAGCGTGAGCTTGTCGCCCTGCTCTTTCAGGCCGGTCAGGCGCGCGCCCGCGGGAATGGTCTGCACGATCTGGTCGAACAGGTGCACCATCTGCGAGCGACTGGACTGCAGCTTCTCGACGATGCGCTTGCGTGCGAGCAAGTGATCCTTGACCTGCTGCAGGTTCTTGATCTCGGTGATCTTGGCATCGAGCTGCTGGATCTGCGCCTTGAGATAGGCATTGCGATCGTTCTGGTTGCTGATGCGCAGGCTGACCCAGAAACCCCACAACAGCACCAGCACGATCGCGGCTACCGCCGCCAGTCCGAGATGCGTGAAGAATTCGCGCTTGCGGCGCTCGCGCCGCTCCGCACGCCACGGGAGGAGGTTGATCTTGGCCATTAGTCAAAGCTCCTCAGGGCCAACCCGGCGGCGATCATCAACGCGGGTGCGTCCTGCGCCAGGGTCTGCGCCGTGAGCCGCGGCGACAACGACATGCTGGCGAGCGGATTGGCCACCACGCACGGCACGCCGAGCTGCTCGACCACCATGTCGGCGACACCGGGGATCGACGCGCAGCCGCCAGCCAGCACGACCTGGTCAACCTTGCCGTATTCGCTGCCCGCGAAGAAGAACTGCAGCAGGCGGCTGACCTGCTGCACCATGGCTTCCTTGAAGGGTTCCAGCACCTCGATCTCGTAGGACTCGGGCAGGCCGCCTTGGCGCTTGGCGAGGCCGGCTTCCTCGTAGGACATGCCGTAGCGGCGCATCACCTCGTCGGTGAGCTGCTTGCCGCCGAACACCTGTTCGCGCGAATAGATGGTGCGCTGGTTCTTGAGCACCGACAGCGTGATCATCGTGGCACCGACGTCGACCAGCGCCACCAGCGCGTCGCGCGGCACCGACAGCTGGTCGGCGATCAGGCGGAAGGCGTTCTCCATCGCGAACACCTCGACGTCGATCACCTTGGCGGTGAGTCCGCCGAGGTCGAGCGCGGCGACGCGCATGTCCACGTTCTCGGTGCGCGAGGCCGCCAGCAGCACCTGCATCATCTCGGGATTGTCTTTGACCGGGCCGATCGGCTCGAAGTCGAGGCTGACTTCCTCGATCGGATACGGGATGTACTGGTTGGCTTCGACCTGCACCTGGCCTTCGAGGTCATCCTCCGACAGGTCGGCGGGCATCGGGATCACCTTGGTGATCACCGCCGAACCCGCGACCGCGGCGGCGGCGTACTTGGTGCGCGCGCCCGAACGCTGCATCGCACGCCGGATTGCGTCGCCGACGGCTTCGACCTCGACGATGTTCTTCTCGACCACGGCATTGGGCGGCAGCGGCTCGACCGCGTAGTGCTCGACGCGATAGCGCGAACCCGCCTGGCTCAACTGCAGCAACTTCACCGCGGTCGAACTGATGTCGACACCGATCAGCGGCGCAGCATTGGTTGTCAGTATTCCCACTGGAATTCCCCTTCCCCGTGCCCGCTTGCGCAGGACCCCTGCGCGACTGCATTAGATACGAAAGTTAACGAAATATCAATAACGTTGCAAAGTGCACGCAAGCCGATGATGTACCGGATTTTTCAGTGTCAAATGATGGCCATGGGTTGCACTTTCTGTGGCGAAGTGCGTCACAAATCCGCGAGCTGGTTTTTGCGATCCTCGGAGCACAGGTAATGCGCGGCAGGCGCGGGATCGCGCCGCGCGCGTGCACCGCGGGTTGCCGCGGAACCCGTCCGCAGTGCAGCCTGGAACTGCACGCCACACCTGTCCGGAACGTGACCGGACATGCCGCATCGACGACACGCGCGGGCGTGCGGAACCTGCACCCGCATCGAACATCTATACTTCCGGGCTCGCGCGCCGGCACCTGCCAGCGTGTGAATGCTTCTTCCTCGCCTGCCAGAAAACGGGCCACCACCAAGCCACTCCGCGACGCATGGCCACGTCGCGCATCGAACCTGATCCGGAAGCCGCATGCGAATCCTCAAACGACTGGCCCTGATCGCGCTGATCGGTTTCCTGTGTCTGGTGGTGCTCGGCATTGCCGCGGGCGGCATTGCCTATTGGCTGATCGAACCGCGCGTGCCGTCGGTGGCGTCGTTGAAGGACGTGCAGATGCAGGTGCCGCTGCGCATCCTGAGTGCCGACGGCAAGTTGATCGCCGAATTCGGCGAGACCCGGCGCGTCCCGGTGCAGATCCAGAACGTGCCGGCCAACCTGAAGAACGCGGTGCTCGCTGCCGAGGACGCCGATTTCTACCACCACTCGGGCATCGATTTCGTCTCGACGTTTCGCGCGGCCATGGAAGTCGCGCTGCACCGCGGCGAAAAAGTCCAGGGCGGCTCCACCATCACCCAGCAGGTCGCGCGCAATTTCTTCCTGAGCCCGCAGAAGACCTATACCCGCAAGATCACCGAGATCCTGACTTCGTTCCGCATCGAGAAGGAACTGAGCAAGGACCAGATCCTCGAGTTGTACCTCAACAAGATGTTCCTCGGCCACCGCGCCTACGGCGTGGCGGCGGCGGCGCAGTATTACTACGGCAAGCCGATCGACCAGTTGACGCTGGCCGAATGTGCGGCGATCGCTTCCTCGTTCCAGTTGCCGTCGGTGGTGAATCCGACCGACCACAAGGACCGCCTGATCGCGCGCCGCAACTGGGTGCTCGGGCAGATGCTGGCGCACCGCTTCATCGACAAGGGGCAGTACCAGCAAGCCGTCGCGGCGCCGGATGACGCCGCGCCGCACGAACCGCCGGTCGAGGTCGATGCGCCCTACCTCGCGGAAATGGTGCGCCAGCAGGCACTGCAGAAACTCGGCAACCAGGCCTTGACCGACGGCTACGTGATCCGCACCACCCTCGACAGCCACCTGCAGGCACTGGCCAACCACGCGCTGCGCAGTCGTCTCGAGGACTACGACCACCGCCACGGCTATCGCGGACCCGAAGCGCACGTGGCGTTGCCCGATCCCGCCACGCCGGCGGCGCTGGAACAGGCGCTGTCGAACTACAGCGATCTCAGCGGGCTGCATCCCGCGATCGTCACCAGCAGCAATGCCGAAGCCGCGCAGGTCTACGTGCAGGGCGGCCACGCGATCACCCTGCCGGTCGCCGACATGAAATGGGCGATGGGTTTCGCACGCAAGGCCAACACCGGCGGCAAGGGCGCCGCATCCATCCTCACGCCCGGCGACATCATCCGCGTGCGCGAAGTCGCCGACGCGAACCCCAAGACCGCGCTGGCCGCAGCAGGCAACACGAAGCACGCGCTGGTGGCTGCCACCGACGCGAAACACTGGGAGCTGGAACAGATTCCGGCAGCGCAGGCCGCGATGGTGTCGATCTCGCCCGATGACGGCGCAGTGCAGGCGCTGGTCGGCGGCTTCAATTTCCAGCTGAGCAAGTTCAACCGCGCGGTGCAGACCGCGCGCCAGCCCGGTTCCAGCTTCAAGCCCTTCATTTACTCGGCGGCCTTCAGCCGCGGCTACACCCCGGCTTCGATCATCAACGACGCGCCGATCGCGCTGCCGGATCCATCCAAGCCCGGCGGCCTGTGGACGCCGCAGAACGACGACAACAGGTTCCGCGGGCCGATGCGCCTGCGCGAAGCGCTGGCGCAATCGGTGAACCTGGTGGCGATCCGTTTGCTGGACGCCGTCGGCGTGCGCTACGTACGCGATTACGTCACCCGCTTCGGATTCCCGCTCGACGCGATCCCGGCCAACCTGACGATGGCGCTCGGCACCGCCTCGGTCTCGCCGATGGCGATGGCACGCGCGTACTCGGTGTTCGCCAATGGCGGCTTCCTGGTCAATCCGTACTACATCGCCGAGATCGACAACCGCGACGGCAAGGCCATCTACAAGGCCGACCCGGTGCGGGCATGCCGCAACTGCGAAGCGCGCCTGCTGGACGAAGGCAAGACCACCGCGGCGCCGGCGCAGCCGGACAGCGCCGCCGGCGACCCCGGTGCGCTCGCCGACACCGCCAATGCGCTGACGGCCGGCGAGCAGAACGGCCCGCTGCTGGCACCGCGCGTGATCGACCCGCGCAACGACTACCTGATGACCTCGCTGATGCAGAGCGTGATCTACGGCGGCGGCACCGGCGCGGCGGCCGCCAAGCAACTCGGGCGCAAGGACCTCGCCGGCAAGACCGGCACCTCCAACGACTACCACGACGGCTGGTTTTGCGGCTTCAACGGCGATCTCGTGACCACGGTCTGGGTCGGGTTCGACGACTTCAAGTCGCTCGGCCACAAGGAGTTCGGCGCACAGACCGCGTTGCCGATCTGGATGGCCTTCATGGGCCCGGCGCTCGCGGGCAAACCCGAAGCCACGCTGCCGATGCCGCCCGGCATCGTCACCGCAACCATCGACGCCACCACCGGCTTGCCGGCACCGCCCGGCGACACCAACACCCTGACCGAGATGTTCAAGGTGGAGGATCTCGATCGCCTGCGCGCCGAAGCCAAGACCCAGCAGAACCAGGCCAAGGCCTACGACATATTTTAGCGATCCTCCCTGATCGCAGCGAAATGTTCGTGCGATCGTCCATGATCGCTGTTTCTTTGAACTGCCCGTCAGCGCGTTCATCGAAACTTCGAATGGACCAGAACGGCCAAAGTCGCCGTCCATGGCCAAGAGCTCCGTGGCCTGACTATCCACGACAGCGGCTTCGAGAGGGCTTCCATCACGGCCCGGCAAAAAGGCCTTTGCTTTTTGTGTGCGTTTTTTGCGACACTCACCCCAACGCGGCTACGGGGTGTTCGCCATGCACAAGACCGCCGGGTACCACCATATCCACGCCGAGGGCCGTACGCACCAGTTGCGCCGGCGCGTCGCGCTCGAGGCCGCGCGGCTGATCAGTGAACACGGCATCCGCGATTACCAGATGGCCAAGCGCAAGGCGGCGCAGCACGTCGGCGTCAGTGACGAAGGCTACCTGCCGCGCAATCGAGAAATCGAGGAGGCGCTGCGCGAACACCAGCGCCTGTTCCGCGGCGACGAACAGTCGCGCGCATTGCGAACCCGGCGCGAGGCGGCGCGCGACGCCATGCGTTTCCTCGCGAGCTTCGAACCGCGCCTGGTCGGCGCGGTGCTGGACGGCACCGCCGACACCCACACGCCGGTCAGCCTGCACGTGTTCGACGATTCACTGGAAGCGGTGGCGGGTTTCCTGCACGACCACGGGATAACCTTCGAAACGCGTGCGCGCACGCTGCGGCTGGATCGCCAGCGCAATGCGGAATTCCCGGTGTTGCTGTTCGACGCGAACGGCGTGGCGGTGGACATCACCGTGTTTCCGCGCGACGCGCTACGGCAGGCGCCGCTCGATCGCATCGACGAACGTCCGTTGCAGCGGGCGTCGCTTGCCACCGTCGACGCGCTGTTGGTGGACGAACCCGACAATTTCGTCCTGTAGGAGGGCCGGAAGGCCCGATCACGTTCGTCGAAAGGTACGACCCAAACTGCAGTCCGGCACGCTGGAACATCACGGTGTGCCGTTCGCGGCTTCCGCCGCTCCTACGGACGCTTGTCGATCGCCCGGTAATCCCGCGGCGTGGCGCCGACGTACACCTGGCGCGGGCGGAAGATGCGGCCGCCGGGCATTTCGTGCTGTTCGATCCAGTGCGCGATCCAGCCGGCGGTGCGCGCGATCGCGAACATCACGGTGAACATCTCGGTCGGGATCTTGAGCGCCTTGTAGATGATGCCCGAATAGAAATCGACGTTCGGATACAGCTTGTGTTCGATGAAGTAATCGTCCTTGAGCGCCACTTCTTCCAGCTTCAGCGCGACCTCCAGCAGCGGATCGTTGACACCGAGCGCGTCGAGCACCTCGTGGCACTTCGCACGGATGATCTGGGCGCGCGGGTCGAAATTCTTGTATACGCGATGGCCGAAGCCCATCAGGCGGAAACCGGACTCCTTGTCCTTGGCGCGCGCGATGGCCTTGTCGACGTGCTTCGCGTCGCCGATCTCGGTCAGCATCTTCAGCACCGCCTCGTTGGCGCCGCCATGCGCCGGCCCCCACAGCGCGGCGATGCCGGCGGCGATCGAGGCATACGCATTGGCTCCGGTGGAGCCCACCAGCCGTACCGTCGAGGTGCTGGCGTTCTGCTCGTGGTCGGCGTGCAGGATGAACAGCAGGTCCAGCGCCTCGGCCACCACCGGGTTCAGCTGCAGTGGTTCGCTCGGCACCTCGAACATCATGTGCAGGAAGCGCGTGACGTATTCGAGGTTGTTGCGCGGGTAACGGAACGGCCAGCCGATCGAGTAACGATACGCGGCCGCCGCGATGGTCGGCATCTTGGCGATCAGGCGGATCGCCGCCAGCTTGCGCTGTTCGGGATCATTGGGATTGGCGGTGTCGTGGTAAAACGCCGACAGCGACGCAATCGACGCGCACAGCATCGCCATCGGGTGTGCGTCGTAGTGGAACCCGTGCAGGAAGTTCTTCACCGACTCGTGCATCATCGTGTGGTGCGTGATCGCGTGCTCGAACTCGGTGAACTGGGCGGCGTTCGGGAGTTCGCCTTCCAGCAGCAGGTAGGCGACTTCGAGGAAATTGGACTTTTGCGCAAGCTGCTCGATCGGGTAACCGCGATACAGCAGCACGCCCTTCTCGCCGTCGATGAAGGTGATCGCACTCTTGCACGAGCCGGTGGCCCCGAATCCTGGGTCGAAGGTGAAGTGGCCGGTTTCCCGGTACAGGTTGGTGATGTCGATGCAACTCGGCCCCTGGCTCCCCTCCACCAGAGGCAGGGACGCGGAACGACCGGCAACGGTCAGGTTGGCATTTTTGTCGGGCACGGGAGACTCCTGAATGGCGCGTCGCGGCGTGCAAACGCCACGAACATATCCAATCGATTATCGCACGATACGGCTGCGTACGCAGATGCGAAAGTCGCACATTCGCGTTCACGCAACATCGGCAGCGCATACGAAAACGCCTCCCGTGCAAGCGCGGGAGGCGTCATGTCAATCGTGCACGGAAGTGAAGCGGCTCTTCCTGCAGCGTCGGCAACTGGCGACCAGAGCGGGAGAGATCACTCGTTGCAACTGGACCCCGGATCAGCGCACATCCCGTGCTGTCCGGGATGACGACATTCCCGGATCAAGTCCAGGACAGGCTCTGTCGTCATTTCTTCCCGGCTGCGTAACGCCGCTTGAATTTGTCGATGCGGCCGCCCGCGTCCATCACCTTCTGCTTGCCGGTGTAGAACGGATGCGAGGCCGAGGAAATATCGACCTTGATCACGGGGTATTCGTTGCCGTCCTGCCACTTGATGGTGTCCTCGCTGGTCATCGTCGAGCGCGTCAAGAACGCGAAATCGGACGCGGCGTCCTGGAAGACCACCGGGTGGTATTTCGGGTGGATATCGGCTTTCATGGGAGTCCGTCTGCAGCTGCAGGCTTGAAGGCAAGGGCGGAATTCTAACTTGCTCCGGGCTTTGCGGGCAAGCCACCCCTGATGCTCGCTCAGGCGTCGGCAAACCGGGCAGCCCCACCGATCCACCGTTCGGTCAGGCGCCGCGCCAGCACCGGGTATTCGCGCAGCATGGCCGTTCCCACCCGTTGCACCGCCGGCATCAGGCTGGCATCCCGCACGATGTCGGCCACCCGGAAGCCCATTTCGCCGGTCTGGCGGGTACCGAGCAGCTCACCCGGGCCACGCAGGCGCAAGTCTTTTTCTGCAATCACGAAACCGTCGTTGGTTTCGCGCAGGGTTTCCAACCGTTGTTGCGCCAGGCCCGACAGGGGCGGCTGGTACAACAGCACGCAACTGGAAGCGACCGCACCACGCCCGACCCGGCCACGCAACTGGTGCAACTGAGCCAACCCCAGCCGTTCGGCATTCTCGATCACCATCAGGCTGGCATTCGGCACGTCCACGCCGACTTCGATCACCGTGGTCGCGACCAACAAGCCGATGCCGCCGGCCTTGAACGCATCCATCGCCACCTGTTTCTCTTTCGGTTTCATGCGCCCGTGCACCAGCCCGACGCTGCATTCGGGCAGCGCCTTGCGCAGCTGCGCATGCGCGACCTCGGCCGCCTGCGCCTGCAACTGTTCACTGTCCTCGATGAGCGTGCACACCCAATACGCCTGCCGGCCTTCCGCGCACGCCGCGCGGATGCGTTCGATGACCTCGTCGCGCCGGCCGTTGGCGATCGCCACGGTGCGCACCGGCGTACGCCCCGGCGGCAACTCGTCCAGCGTGGAGACATCGAGGTCGGCATAGGCGCTCATCGCCAGCGTGCGCGGAATCGGCGTGGCGGTCAGCACCAGTTGGTGCGGCGCCTCGCCGACCGCAGCGCCCTTGTCGCGCAGGGCAATCCGCTGCTGCACGCCGAAGCGGTGTTGTTCGTCGACAACCGCCAAACCCAAGCGCTCGAATTCGACGCCATCCTGCATCAAGGCATGGGTGCCGACTGCGACCGGCGCACCCGCGGCGAGCCGTTCCAGCACCTTCGCACGCGCGCGGCCGGTGACCTTGCCGACCAGCCACGCCACTTCGATGCCCAGTGGCTCGAACCACGCGCGGAAGCTGCGCAAGTGCTGTTCGGCCAGCAATTCGGTGGGCGCCATCAACGCGGTTTGCCAGCCATTGGCGATCGCATGCAGGGCGGCCAGCGCCGCCACCACCGTCTTGCCCGATCCGACGTCGCCCTGCACCAGCCTCAGCATGGGCACGCGCTTGGCCAGGTCGTGTCCCACTTCTGCAGCGACGCGTTGCTGCGCGCGCGTCAGCATGAATGGCAGCGCCTCGAGAAATTTTTTTTCCAGGGCCGAATCATTCGGCAATGCCGGCGCGCGCTGCTTGCGGATACGCGCGCGCAGGCGCTTCAGGCTCAAGTGGTGAGCCAGCAATTCCTCGAATGCCAGCCGCTGCTGCGCCGGATGCGCGCCCGCCAGCAAGGCCGGTACATCCGCATCCGGCGCCGGGCGATGCACGCCGAGCAGCGCATCGCGCAACGGCATCAACCCCAACGGTTGCAGCATTTCGTGAGGAATCAGCTCCAGCGCCGTCTCATCCGGCAGCCGCGCCAGCGCCTTGTCGATCACGCTGCGCAGACGCTGCTGACCCAGACCTTCGGTGACCGGGTAGATCGGGGTCAGCGTGGCTTCGACCGGCGTATCGCCATGCAGCGCCCGGTATTGCGGATGCACCATCTCCAGCCCGTGCTGACCATGGCGGATCGCGCCGTAACAGCGCAGGCGCATGCCGGGCTTGAACTGCTCGACCTGCTGGCGGCGGAAGTGGAAGAACCGCAGCACCAGCGTTGCGTGCGAAGCATCGGTGAGCGCGACCTTGAGTTGCGGCCGGTAGCGGAATCCCGTCTCGACCGCTTCGACCACGCCTTCGACCTGCGCGGCATCGCCGGCAACCAGATCACGGATCGCAGTGACGCGGGTGCGATCCTCGTAACGCAGCGGCAGGTGGAACCACAGGTCCTGCACCCGCTCGATGCCGAGCTTGCGCAAGGTTTCCGCCAGCGCCGGGCCCACACCAGGCAGCGTGGCGACGGGCTCGAGACCCGGATCGGTCATTGCAGTTGCGTGCGAGCCCGCCGTTGCCACCATGCGCGCAAGCGTAGCCGATGCCGCAGGATCAGCGGCCCGGCACCGCGATCACGTCGATTTCGACCTGTGCGTTGCGCGGCAGCGCGGCCACGCCGATGGTCGAACGCGCGGGGTACGGCTCGTGGAAATAACGTTTCATCACTTCGTTGACGGTGCCGAAATTGCCAAGATCGGTCATGTAGATCGCGACCCGCACCACGTCGTCGAACGAGGCGCCGGCCGCCGCCAGCACCGCTTTCAGGTTCTCGAACACCCGCGCCGCCTGTTGCTCGATGCCGCCCGCGACCATCTCGCCGGTCGCGGGATCGAGCGGCGTCTGGCCCGAGAGGTACAGCGTGTCGCCGGCACGTACGGCCTGCGAATACGGGCCGATGGCCTTGGGCGCGGAATCGGAATGGAAGACTTGGCGAGGCATGGCGTGGCTCGTGTTGACTGAAACGGGAAGTGTAGCGGCCATGCATTGCGCATGCAGATCAGGCCTGCCGCGCCGACTCGGCGACGTCCTGCTCCGCATACTGCATTGCCTTGGCGATCACCGC
>JAFEDX010000216.1 GCA_018241365.1 Pseudomonadota bacterium | reverse complement strand
GGCCGTGTGGTCCGTGCAGCGAAATCTTCTACGACCATGGACCGGGGATTCCGGGCGGCCCGCCCGGTTCATCCGAGGAAGACGGCGACCGCTACATAGAGATCTGGAACCTGGTGTTCATGCAGTTCGATCGAGCGGAGGATGGCAGGCTGTCGAAGCTGCCGGCGCCGTGCGTCGATACCGGCATGGGCCTGGAACGCCTCGCAGCGGTGTTGCAGGGTGTGCATTCCAATTACGAGATCGACCTGTTCCAGCGCCTGATCGCGGCGGCGCAGCAGCTGACTGGCTGCAAGGACCACGAGAACAAATCGCTGCGCGTGATCGCCGACCACATCCGCGCCTGCGCCTTCCTGATCGTCGATGGCGTGCTGCCGTCCAACGAAGGCCGCGGCTACGTGTTGCGCCGGATCATCCGACGCGCGCTGCGGCATGGCTGGATGCTGGGTGTGCGCGGCGACTTCTTCTGGAAGATGGTGGCGCCGCTGGTTGCGGAGATGGGTGAAGCGTACCCCGAGCTTGCGAAAAAGCAGGCATTCGTCGAGGAAGCCCTGCGCGCCGAGGAAGGGCGTTTCGGTGAAACGCTGGAACACGGCATGAAGGTGTTCGACGAGGTTGCAGCCAAAGCTGGCAAGACGATTCCCGGCGAGGATGCGTTTCGCTTGTACGACACCTACGGTTTTCCGGTGGACCTCACCGCCGACATCGCGCGCGAGCGCGGCTTGATGGTGGACATGGCAGGATTCGAACGCGCGATGGAGGCGCAGCGCGAACGTGCGCGCGCAGCCAGCAAGTTCGAGAGCAAGACGATGTTGTCGGCCGAAGTAGCCAGCACGCTGGCGCCCACGAAGTTTCTCGGTTATGAAACGCTGGAGGCGAAGGATTGCAAGGTGCTGGCGATCCTGCGCGACGGCAAGGCGATCGACACGCTGGCGCCGGGCGAATCCGCTGCGATAATCCTCAACTGCACGCCGTTCTATGCCGAATCCGGCGGGCAGGTCGGCGATACCGGCGCGTTGGAACACGCGGCGGGCAGGTTCATCGTCAACGACACCCAGAAATTCGCTGGCCAGTTCCATGGCCATGTCGGCGAGTGGAAGGGCAATGCGCCATTGCGCGTCGGCGATACGGTGCTCGCACGAGTGGACGCAGCACGTCGCCAGGCTACCGTGCTCAACCATTCCGCGACTCACCTTCTGCATGCGGCGCTGCGCGAAACGCTGGGCGAGCATGTGACGCAGAAGGGTTCGCTGGTGGCGCCGGATCGTCTGCGTTTCGACTTTTCGCACTTCCAACCGGTCAAACCGGAAGAGCTGCGACACATCGAAGATCGCGTCAACGAACAGATCCGCCGCAACGACCCGGCCGAAATCCGCCAGATGGCCTACGACGACGCGATCGCGTTCGGCGCGATGGCCTTGTTCGGCGAGAAATACGGCGATGAAGTGCGGGTGCTGCGGATGGGCGATTTCTCGACCGAGCTTTGCGGTGGCACCCACGTCGCGCGCACCGGCGACATCGGCCTGTTCAAGATCGTATCGGAATCCGGCGTCGCCGCCGGCATCCGCCGGATCGAGGCGTTCACTGGCGCGGGCGCGATGGCGCACGTGGTCGCGGAGGAAACGCGGCTCGGCGAAGTCGCGGGCCTGCTGTCGGCCAGTGCTGGCGATGTAACCGACAAACTGCGCCACTTGCTGGATCGCCTGAAAAAGCTCGAACGCGAGCTGGATGGATTGAAGGCCAAGGCGGCCGGAGCCGCCACCGGCGATCTGGCTGCGCACGCCAAGGAAATCGATGGCATCAAGCTGGTCGCAGCGCGCGTCGAAAGCATGGATGCGAAAGCCTTGCGTGACGCCGTCGATACGCTGAAGCAGAAGCTCGGCGATTGCGTGGTGTTGCTGGCGTCAGGGCAGGACGGCAAGGCGTCGCTGGTGGGTGGCGTGCACGGTGCGGCCCTAGGCAAGGTCAAGGCCGGCGACATGGTCGCGCACGTCGCGAAACAGATCGGTGGCAAGGGCGGCGGCCGGCCCGACATGGCGCAGGGCGGTGGGGTCGATTCGCCTGCGCTGGACCAGGCATTGGGTGGATTGGCCGAGTGGCTGCGGCAAGCTCGGCGGTGATTCTTACCCTGCCGAAAGTCACGTTGGTTTCATTGCGTGCACTGTACCCGCTCGTATAGTATCCGCGCTGCATCGATCGCCCCTGCACCGGTCTATTGCGGGAGATGGAGGAACCTGAGCGTCCACGCGCAAGCGCGACCGCTCGCGATCGCCCAGTATCACCGGCCGCATCGTTCCGGAGGGGAACGCGCAGACCGGTTTCGGGTCCAATGGACTCGAGTGAATGGAGTTCAGCCATGTTGATTTTGACCCGCCGCGTGGGGGAAACCCTGATGATCGGCGACCAGGTGACGGTTACCGTGTTGGGTGTCAAAGGCAACCAGGTGCGCATCGGCATCACGGCACCCAAGGATGTCGCGGTGCACCGCGAAGAGATCTACCAGCGCATCAAGCAGGAACACGAGGGCGGCGCGCCTGCGGGTTCCGGCGAGTCCGGGGATCACGAAGCTGGCGGTGGCTGATGCCTGATTCCATTCCGGCTTTACCCGGGCCGGTTCCGCATTTATCCTAGCTGACCAGCTCACGCAGATGGTTGTGGCGCTGTGTGGCTTGCAGTTTGTACGGAGAGATGCCCGAGAGGCCGAAGGGGCTCCCCTGCCAAGGGAGTATCGGGCCACAAGGCCTGATCGAGGGTTCGACAAAATCGCCGGGAGCGATTTTGGACAGCCGGAGGCCGGCCCCGAGCGCAGCGAGGGGTGAGCATCAGGGATGATGCGAACATGACCCGAACGGCGCAGACACTGCCGCAACATCCGTTGCTACACTTGCGTGATCAAAATTTGTTTCGGAGAGATGCCCGAGAGGCCGAAGGGGCTCCCCTGCTAAGGGAGTATCGGGCCACAAAGCCTGATCGAGGGTTCGAATCCCTCTCTCTCCGCCAGTTTCCCGTTGACGGGCTGGTGCGGTAACACGATAATTCGCGGCTCGTTTGCAGTTGTTCAAAGCGCCCGTAGCTCAGCTGGATAGAGTACCAGGCTACGAACTTGGTGGTCGGGAGTTCGAATCTCTCCGGGCGCGCCATTCGACGATGAAGCCGATGGATGACCGTCGGCTTCGTCGTTTTTGGCTTGCGGGTTGGCGCGCATTGACCCATCTGTCGGCGCGAACGTAACATGGCTTGCCTGCCGCGGAACTTGGCCGGTGATGCATCGGGGTATAGCTCAGCCTGGTAGAGCGCCAGCTTTGGGAGCTGGATGTCGTGGGTTCGAATCCCTCTGCCCCGACCATCGTTCCTCGATTCCATGTCGCGCCACGGGCGCATCCTTGCGAGAATGCACGGGCACGCGCCCGTAGCTCAATCGGATAGAGCATCGGCCTTCTAAGCCGACGGTTGCTGGTTCGAGTCCAGTCGGGCGCGCCATACATTTGCGCGCGTTGCGCGATCGGGTTTTCAAGAAAACCGGAGGCTGGCATGCGGTTCATCGGTGCACTGATTGCATGGATCATCATCGCGGTCATCGCGTTCTTCATTTTCACATTCAGCGGTGTGTACCAGGTCGGTGCGGACGTACCCCATTGGCGCATTACGCGGCAGGCGATCGGCATGGTGCGCGAACACGCGGTCGAACGCCGCAGCGCGGACATCAAGCCGCCGCCGCTGGATGATCCTGCGCTGGTCAAGGAAGGCGCCGAGCACTACGCGGAAATGTGCACGGGTTGCCATCTTGCGCCCGGCATGACCGACAGCGAGCTGCGCGACGGGTTGTATCCGGAGCCGCCGAACCTCACGCGCTTCGCGCCCGATCCGGCGGAATCGTTCTGGATCATCAAGCACGGCCTCAAGATGACGGCAATGCCGGCGTGGGGCAAGACCCACGATGACCAGAAAATCTGGGCGATGGTGGCCTATCTGCAGAAGCAGCCGAAGATGAGCGTCGCCGAGTTCCAGGCGCTGACCGAACACGCGGACGAAGTGGAAGGCCACAGCCACGCGCATTCCGGGATGGCGATGCCTGCTGCAGCGTCCAGCGTGCACTGACGGTTTTGCGGCGGCTTCCGCGTGATCCCGTATGATCGGGTATCCGGAGGAGGAGACTGGCAATGCGCAGATGGTTGATCGGTTTCGGTTTGGCGGCGTGCGCCGTCGCCGCGTTTGCGGCGTCGCCGGTGTTGCCGATGCACAAGGCGCCTGCCGGTGCCCGCGTCTACATCATCAGCCCGGTTGATGGCGCCACGGTCGGCCGTGACGTGACGGTGCGCTTCGGCCTGACCGGCATGGGCGTGGCGCCTGCCGGTATCGAGAAGGAACACACCGGGCACCATCACTTGCTGATCGACGTCGCGACGCTGCCGGCGGCTGGCCTGCCGATCCCGAACGACGCGCAACACAGGCACTTTGGCGGCGGCCAGACGGAAACCGTGCTGCATCTCGCGCCCGGCACGCACACGTTGCAACTGGAATTGGGCGACGCCAGCCACGTGCCGTTCGATCCGCCGGTAGTGTCCCGGAAGATCACCATTCACGTGAAGTGATGCCTCGTGCAAGCTCCCTGAGGTACAAAAAAACCGCGCGGGTCACCCCGCGCGGCGCAAAAAAGAGGGATGGGATCAGGAACGCGCGAACAACGGCTTGTTGAGTACCGCGATCAGGCGCTCGCGGCGCGACGGGGCTTCCTGTTCTTCGGGCTTGGCGACGGCAGCCGTCTCCAGCCGCCCGGCCGCGTAGCTTGCATTGATGTAATCGACCACTTCTTCGTAAGCCACACCGGATGCCGCCACGATCGCGTCGACCGTCGCGGCTTCCTTCACCATCTCCTTGGCGATGCGGAAGTGCTTGGGATACTCGCGTTCGGTTTCCGGCCAGCGTGACAATTTGTAACGTTCGCTGCGGCTCAGTTTGCGGTTCAGGATGCCGGGCGTGGCGATCAGCCCCGCGAACCAGCGCAGGCGTTCCAGCGGCTGCGCCGGGTGGGTGGCGCGCGCGATGTTGGTGGCTTCGGAATAAATCGGCTGCCACGCGGAGGCAGGCTGCTCCAGCAGGGCGGCCAATGGTTTCAGCGACGTGGATTCGAAGTGGTAGGCGTTCTTGGCGGGATCCACCACCAGCTCTGCGCCGTCGGGGCCGACCAGCTTGCGGGTACTGGAAAAGGTGCCCTGGGCCAGCGACCAGGCCAGTGCCTCGGCGGCATTGACGGGGCCGACGACTTCGGGTTCGACCACCGGCTCGGCTTCCGGGATCTCGGCCACGGGCGGGTCGATGTCCAGTTGCACCGGGTCCGCGTGTGCGCCGGAAAGCCAGGCTTCGAGGCCGGCCGCGGTGGTGCGCGAAAGGGATGGGGTTGCCTGATCCATATCGAATGTCATGTCTTGGTTACCTTGCATGTCGGCGTTCCTCGTTGAATCCAACACGACCGTGGTCGGGAGCGATCTCAACGTTGCTTCGATCTGGAGTTTGCAACGCGCGTGCCAGTGTACGCAGCCGCGCCTGTCAACACCTGTGTCGCGAGGTAAACAATCGTTACGCCGGTGAGGGGGCAAGCCTGCTCAGACGGCGGTGGGATCGAGCGGTTGACGCGCCTGCAGGGCCCAGAGTGCGGCATAGCGACCGCCGCGGGCGAGCAATTCGGCGTGGCTGCCGCTTTCGACGATGCGGCCGTGATCGAGCACCAGGATGCGGTCGGCGTCGACGATGGTCGAAAGCCTGTGTGCGACGATCAGGGTGGTGCGCCCGCGCGCGATGTCCGCCAGCTCGTGCTGGATGGTTTTCTCGGTAAGGGTGTCGAGCGCGCTGGTGGCTTCGTCGAACACCAGGATCGCCGGGTTCTTCAGCAACGCACGTGCAATGGCGACGCGTTGTTTTTCTCCGCCCGAGAGTTTCAGTCCGCGCTCGCCGACGGTGGTTGCGTAGCCTTGCGGCAGGCTGCTCACGAAATCGTGGATGTGCGCGGCGCGCGCGGCGGCTTCCACTTCCCCACGGGTCGCGTCGGTGCGGCCGTAGGCGATGTTGTAATAGATGGTGTCGTTGAACAGCACGGTGTCCTGTGGCACGATCCCGATCGCCGCGCGCAGCGATTCCTGGGTTACGTCGCGGATGTCCTGCCCGTCAATCGTGATGCGTCCCGCGGTGACGTCGTAGAAGCGGAACAGCAGGCGTGAAAGCGTGGACTTCCCGGCGCCGGTTTCGCCCACCACGGCCAATGTCTTGCCGGGTGGGATCACGAAATCGATGTCGTCGAGGATCGCGCGGTCCGGGTTGTAATGGAACGACACGTGCTCGAAGCGCACTTCGCCACCGTGCGTGCGCAGCGGTGGAGCGTGGGGCATGTCCCGCACTTCGGCGTGCTCGTCCAGCAGCGCAAACATGTGTTCCATGTCGATCACGCCCTGCTTGATCTGGCGCCAGGTGAAGCCGAGCATGTTGAGCGGGATCGCGAGCTGCAACAGCCAGCCGTTCACCATCACGATGTCGCCGACCGAAAGCTTGTGCGTAACGACCTCGGACGCGGCCATTGCCATCAGCACGGTCACGCCGATCGCGATCACCAGTGCCTGCGCGCCGTTCAACACGGCCAGTGAACTCTCGGTCTTTACCGCGGCGTCTTCGTAGCGGCGCAGGTCGGCGTCGTAGCGGCGCGCTTCGAATTCCTCGTTGCCGAAATACTTCACTGTCTCGTAGTTGAGCAGGCTGTCGATCGCGCGGGCATTGGCCAGGCTCTCGACCTCGTTCATCACGCGCACCCCGGCGGTGCGCCATTCGGTGATCCAGATGGTCACGGCGATGTAGATGGCCATCGTGATCAGCGTGACGATCGCATAGCGCCAGTCCAGCGCGCGCAGCATGAACGCGATCACCACCGCGATCTCGAAGATCGTCGGCACGATGTTGAACACCACCCAGCCCAGCAGGTTGTACACCCCGCGCGTGCCGCGCGAGATGTCGCGGCCGACGCCGCCGGTATGCCGGTCCAGGTGGAAACGCAACGACAACTGGTGCAGGTGGCGGAACGCATCTAGCCCCGACGCGCGCATCGCGCGCTGGCTGACGCGCTCGAATACCGTGTCGCGAAGTTGCCCGAACAGCGCACCGATCAGGCGCAGTACGCCGTACAGCGCGATCAGTGCAATCGGCACGGTGAGCGCAGCGATGCGCGGGTCGAGATGGTTGACGATGTCCTTGAACGCGATCGGCACGTACACCGTCGCCATTTTCGCGATCACCAGCAGCGCCGCGGCGACCGTCATGCGCGCGGGGAAGCCGCGGATGTACGGCCACAACATCGCCAGCACCCGCAGCGTGCTATTGCCGGAGCGTGTTTTCCCGGGCGACATTGATTGTGCGGTCGTTTCCGATGTCGTTGCCCGCGCATGTTCGTTGCGCGGCGCGGCGCTCGCGTGCGGCGTCACCGCCGGCTTCGGCTTCGCAGCCATGGCGTCGGGCTGTCCTGGATCGGGTTGCTGCGGATCGGTCATGGGCGAATCATGGCGGCGCCACGGCCGGGCTTCCAGCCCGATCCGCTAAACTTCCACGTTCCCACAACGCCTGTTTCCCGATGACCTTCCGCACCCGCTTCGCCCCCAGTCCCACCGGTTTCCTGCACATCGGCGGCGCGCGCACCGCGCTGTACTGCTGGCTGGAGGCACGCCATCGGGGTGGCCAGTTCATCCTGCGCATCGAGGATACCGACCGCGAGCGTTCCACCGACGCGGCGGTGCAGGCGATCCTGGATGGCATGCACTGGCTGGGCCTCGATCCCGACGAGGGCCCGTTCTACCAGACGCAGCGGATGGATCGCTATCGCGAAGTCGCGCAACAGTTGCACGATGCCGGCAAGGCGTACTGGGCATACGAGTCGAAGGCGGAGCTCGACTTGCTGCGGCAAGCGATGCTGGACCGCAAGGAAAAGCCGCGCTACGACGGACGCGCGCGCGATGCGAACCTGCCGTACCGCGACGATCCGAACCGCGTGTTGCGTTTCCGGAATCCGCAATCGGGCAGCGTGGTGTTCGACGACAAGGTGAAGGGGCGCGTCGAATGGGCCAATGCCGAACTCGATGACTTCGTGATGCTGCGGTCCGACGGATTCCCCACCTACAACTTCGCGGTGGTGGTGGACGATATCGACATGCGCATCACCGAGGTGATCCGCGGCGACGACCACGTCAACAATACGCCGCGGCAGATCAACCTGTATGCGGCACTCGATGCGCCCGTGCCGTCGTTCGCGCACCTGCCGATGATCCTCGGCCCTGACGGACAGAAATTATCCAAACGCCACGGTGCGGTTGGCGTAATGCAGTATCGCGAGGATGGCTACCTGCCGCATGCGCTCCTGAATTACCTGGCGCGCCTCGGCTGGTCGCACGGTGACCAGGAAATTTTCTCCACTCAGGAAATGATAGACCTGTTCGACATCGCCGACGTCAACCATTCCGCCGCGCGTTTCGATTTCGCCAAGCTCGGCTGGCTGAACCAGCATTACCTGAAGGCGGGTGATCCGCGCGAGCTGGGCAAGGAACTTGCCTGGCACCTTGAAAGGCTGGGACTGGACGTTGCCAAAGGCCCCGATCCCACTGACGTCGTGGTGGCTCTGCGCGAACGCGTGCAGACCCTGAAGGCCATGGCCGAACAGGCTCGAATCTGGTACGCGCCGATCGAACAATGGGACGACAAGGCGGTCAGGAAGCACTTGCAGGCCGAAGGCGCGACGGACGTGTTGCACGCGATGCATGCAAAGCTCGCAGCGTTGCAGCAGTGGAGGCCCGATGCGATCCACGCGCTGGTGGCGGAAGTGGCCGAGGAGCGCGGCATCGGCATGGGCAAGGTGGCGCAGCCGTTGCGCGTTGCCATGACCGGCACCGCGGTGTCGCCGTCGATCGAAGATACCGTCTATCTCGCCGGCCGTGAGGTCGCACTGCGGCGCATCGACGATGCGCTTGCGCGTGTTGCCGCAGGCTGAATGAACAGCCTGCTGCAAAAGCTGCTGCAAGGCGTCGATCCGGGCGCACCGGGTGCGTTCTGGCAGATCCTGCACAACCTGCTGGCGCTGGTGCCGTGGTGGCCGCTGATCTGGTTCACCGGCGCCTGTGCGGTGGTGGGCGCAGTGATCGGATGGTGGCGCGGACGGATAGCGTTGGGCATCGTGTTGGGGGTAGTGGTGGGGCCGGTCTCGTGGCTGGTGCTGTGGGCGATGCCACCAGGCCGTTACGGGCCGGCGCGACGTCGCCTGGATGCACGTGAATCTGTCAGGCATGGTGTCGCATAGTCCGCTGCCGGACATCAGTGCCACGCTGTAGCGTGTTGGATGTTGCCGGGCATGCCCCCATATCCGAAGAGCCGCGCCATCCGGACGCGAGCGCTAGAATGCAGCCATGGCCACGCTTCGCAAGCACGTGCATCATCATCACCACGACGCCGCTGGCATCGTGCGCGAGGTGGAGCACGAGTGCAATTCGCGTGGGCTGCGCCTGACGCCGCTGCGGCGCGAAGTCCTCGATCTTGTCGCCAGGGCGCGCAAACCGGTCAAGGCGTACGACCTGCTGGAGTCGCTGCGCGACAACCATGCGGGTGCCGCACCACCCACTGTGTATCGCGCGCTGGATTTCCTGCTCGAGAACGGCTTCATCCACAAGCTGGAGTCGATCAATGCGTTCGTGTTCTGCCAACATCCCGCCGAAGCCCATCAGGTGCCGTTCCTGATCTGCGACGTGTGCGAGGGCGCCACCGAATTGTGCGACGAGGGTGCGATCGCGCAGTTGATTGAGCACCAGGCACGAGGCTTCGGGTTCCGCGCCAAGGCGCAGACGCTTGAAGTGCATGGCGTGTGCAAGGCGTGCAGCCACGCCTGAGTTGCGGCGTCTCCCTGTCTAGAAGTGTTGGGTGGTCGTGCCGGTATCCGCAGACGACGGCTTGCATGTTCCGCGATGTATGATATGTTATAACGTATCATTCATTTCTATCCGGGGATTTGGCGTGCAATACAAGGCATTGGCATTCGCCATCATGGCGATATTGGGTTGGGCGTGGCTGACGCCCGCACATGCGGGCGCAATGCAAGGGGCGGAACCGGCCGTGCAGCCGGCGCAGGCAGCCGGGCCACCGTCAGAGACGAGCAAGCGCAGCGACGACAGGCCGCTGACCCTGGACACCGTGCACGTGACTGCAGCGCTGGATCGTGCGCGCAATGCGTTGTCGCCCGACACGGGCACCAGCCAGACCGTATTCGACCGCACGACCATCCGCCAGATGCCGCAAGGCGACAACACGCCGCTCAACCGGTTGCTGCTGCAGGCGCCGGGCGTCGTGCAGGATTCGTTCGGACAGCTGCACGTGCGCGGCGACCACGCGAACCTGCAGTACCGGATCGACGGCATCATCATTCCGGAGAGCATCAGCGGCTTCGGACAGACGCTGGATGTGCGCTCGATCGAATCGTTGAAGTTCCTGACCGGCGCATTGCCGGCGCAGTTCGGATACCGCACGGCCGGCGTGGTGGACATCACCACCCGCTCCGGTGCACAGCTGGGCAATGGCGGCAGCGTGGGCCTGTACGGCGGATCGTTCGGTACCTTCGAGCCGAGTTTCGAACTGCACGGCAACCAGGGTCGCTGGTCGTACTACCTGACCGCGGATTTCCTGCGCAGCGACATCGGCATCGAGAACCCGACGCCGTCGCGCAACGCGATCCACGACCACGCCAACCAGCTCAAGTCATTCGGATACCTGTCGTACCTGATCAACGACACAACGCGTGCCGGGTTCTATTTCGGCACCGCCAACAATCGTTTCCAGATCCCGAACAATCCAGGCCAGACGCCGGAATTCGCGTACGGCGACATCAGCGATTTCGATTCCGCGAAACTCGACGAAAACCAGCGTGAGGTCACCCGGTTTGGCGTGTTCAGCCTGCAGGGTCACGCCGCGGGCATCGATACCGATTACCGCGTGGCGATCGGCCAACGCTTCAGCAGCGTGGATTTCACGCCCGACGTGGTCGGTGACCTGATGTTCAACGGCGTGGCCTCGCAGGTTGGCCGCGGCAACCGCGCCAACACCCTGCAGGCCGATTTCTCTACGCCAGTGGGCGATTCGCACCTGGTGCGCTACGGGTTGTACGCGGAGATCCAGCACGCGACGTCCAGCAACGACTCGCTGGTGTTCCCCGCCGATACCGAGGGCGCCCAGATCTCGACGACCCCGTTCGCGGTCGTGGACGACCATCGCAAGCAGGCGCAGACCTACGGCGTGTACCTGCAGGATCAGTGGCAGCTCGCCGACAACCTTGTGGTCAACTACGGCGTGCGCGCCGACCACGTGCACGCCTGGGTCAACGAAGGCCAGCTGAGCCCGCGCGTGGGGCTGGTGTGGAATATCTCGCCCGACACGATCCTGCATGCCGGTTACGCGCGCTATTTCACGCCACCGAATACCGAATTGATCGCCCCGTCCGACATCGCGCTGTACGAGGGAACCACCAACCAGTTGCCGAACAACCAGACAGGCAATGTGAAGTCGGAGCGTTCGAATTACTACGATGTTGGTGTCTCGCGGAAACTGGGTCCGCACCTGACGGTGGGCGTGGATGCCTACTACCGCCAGGTGAACTACCTGCAGGACGAGGGCCAGTTTGGCGCGGCATTGGTATTCTCGCCATTCAACTATGCGCGCGGTCGCGTGCGCGGCGTCGAGCTGTCGGTCAATTACGACAACGGTCCGTGGAGCGGGTATTTCAACCTCGCGCAAAGCCGCGCGATGGGCAAGGGCATCATCTCCGGGCAATACAACTTCGACGAAGAGGAACTCGAATACATCGGTGCGCACTGGGTCCATCTCGACCATGACCAGAAGCTGGAGGCCTCCGGTGGCCTGAGCCATGCGTTGGGTGCGGACACCCGCGCCGGTTTCGATTTCGTGTACGGCAGCGGGTTGCGCCGCGGGTTCGCGAATACCGATTCGCTGCCGTCGTACCTGCAGCTCAACCTGAGCCTGGTCCATGCGTTCAGGCTGCCGGGCATCGGCAAGCTGGAAGGCAGGCTGGCCGTGATCAACGCGCTGGATCGTGTTTATGAATTGCGCGACGGCTCCGGCATCGGCGTGGGCGCTCCGCAATATGGGCCGCGGCGCGGGTTTTATGTCGGGTTGAGCAAGGAATTCTGA
>JAFEDX010000215.1 GCA_018241365.1 Pseudomonadota bacterium | reverse complement strand
GACATGCGCTCGCTGGCGGTGATGCGCGATACCGGCTGCCCGGTGGTGTTCGATGCCACGCATTCGGTGCAGTTGCCGGGTGGGCAGGGCAACAAATCGGGTGGCCAGCGCGAATTCGTGCCGGTGCTGGCGCGCGCGGCGGTCGCGGTCGGCGTCAGCGGCGTGTTCATGGAAACCCACCCCGACCCCGACAAGGCGCTGTCCGATGGCCCGAACGCATGGCCGCTGGGCAAGATGGAAGCGCTGCTGGAAACGCTGCTGGAACTCGATACGATCGCCAAGCGGTCCCCGCTCCTGTAGGAGCGAGCGTGCTCGCGACGATTCGTAACACGTGGCTTCGTGCAGATCGCCTGCACGCAGGCTCCTACGACAAGAGACAAGCAAATCATGACGACAGCGATCAAGACGATTCATGCGCGCGAAGTGCTGGACAGCCGCGGCAATCCCACCCTCGAAGCCGAGACCACGCTGGCCGACGGGGCGTTCGGCCGCGCGATCGTGCCGAGCGGCGCGTCCACGGGCACGCGCGAAGCGGTGGAACTGCGCGACGGTGACAAGTCGCGCTATCTCGGCAAGGGGGTGCTGAAGGCGGTTGGCAACGTCAACGGCGCGATCGCCAGTGCGCTGAAAGGGTTCGACGCCGCCGACCAGGGTGGGCTCGATGCGAAACTGGTGCAGTTGGACGGCACGTCGAACAAATCCATGCTCGGCGCCAACGCCACGCTGGGCGTGTCGCTGGCGGCGGCACATGCGGTCGCGGCTTCGCGCAAGCTGCCGTTGTGGAAGTACCTGGGTGAGATCAACGGTACCACCGGTGTGCCGGGTGCGTTGCCGGTGCCCATGATGAACGTGATCAACGGCGGCGTGCACGCCGACAACCCGCTCGACATGCAGGAATTCATGGTGATGCCGGCGGGCTTTGACCGGTTTTCGGATGCGCTGTGTGCAGGCGTCGAATGCTTCCATGCGCTCAAGACGCAATTGAAGAAGCGTGGCATGAACACCGCGGTCGGCGACGAGGGCGGGTTCGCGCCGGCGCTGCGTTCGCACGAGGAAGCGATCGAGGTGATCCTCGAAGCCGTCAACGCCGCGGGTTACCGGCCTGGCAAGCAGATCTGGATCGCGCTCGATCCGGCCTCCAGCGAATTCTTCGAGAACGGCGTGTACGACCTGAAGGGCGAAAACCGCAAGCTCGACGCCGCCGGCATGGTGAATCTATACGCCGATTGGTGCGCGAAGTACCCGATCATCAGCATCGAGGATGGCCTCGCTGAAGGCGACCAGGCCGGCTGGAAGCTCATCACCGAAAAGCTCGGCAAGCAAATCCAGCTCGTTGGCGACGATCTGTTCGTCACCAACCCTGCCATTTTCCGCGAGGGCATCGCCAACCACATCGCCAACGCGATCCTGATCAAGGTCAACCAGATCGGCACGCTGTCGGAAACGCTGGAAGCCGTGGCGATGGCCGACCAGGCGAAGTACGCCGCGGTGATCTCCCACCGCTCCGGCGAAACCGAGGACACCACCATCGCCGACTTGGCGGTTGCGACCACGGCGACCCAGATAAAAACCGGATCGCTGTGCCGTTCCGATCGCATCGCCAAGTACAACCAGCTGCTGCGGATCGAGGAGCAACTTGGCGCTGCGGCCAAGTATGCTGGCCGCGATGCGTATCCCAACCTCAAGGCGCTTCCCGGCTGACCAGGCAACGAGCCACGTATCTCCATGCTCAAATGGCTCGCGCTAGCTCTTATCGCCTTGCTGATCGGTCTGCAGATCAAACTATGGGTCGGTGACGGCGGCATGCGCGACCTGCGCGCGATCCGTGCACGCGTGTCCGAGCAGCAAGCCGACAATGCGAAGCTGAAGCAACGCAACGACGCGTTGCGTGCGGACGTCGAGGACCTGAAGCATGGCCAGGATGCAGTCGAAGCGCGGGCGCGGTCGCGACTCGGACTGATCAAGCCGGGCGAAGTCTTCTACCAGGTGGTCGCGGCGCCGGCGGGCAGCGCAGGCGGCGTACCCGCCCCGGCTGCGACCACGAGTGCCACGCCCACGCCGCCGGCTTCCACGGCAGCGGCGCCGGCCGTGCCCGCGTCCGGTGGCTGATCCACGGCGTGATGCCGGCCATGATCGGCTAAACTTGCGGGTCGCGCATCGGCGCGAAATCCTTTCGATGGTGCGGAGTTTGATCCGGTGATGCGGTTGTTGCTGAGCAATGACGACGGCGTGGAAGCGCCCGGTTTGCGCGTGCTGGCCGAGCACCTCGCCGAGCTCGGCGAGGTGACCGTGGTGGCGCCCGACCGCGATCGTTCCGGTGCCAGCAATTCGTTGACCCTGGACGAGCCGGTGCGGGTCGCGCACCTCGAGGATGGGCGCTATCGCGTGTTCGGCACGCCGACCGATTGCGTGCACCTTGCGTTGTCGGGCCTGCTCGACCACGAACCCGACATCGTGGTTTCGGGCATCAACGATTCCGCCAACCTCGGCGACGACGTGATCTACTCGGGCACCGTGTCGGCGGCGATGGAGGGACGGTTCCTCGGCCTGCCCGCGATCGCGGTGTCATTGGCCGGGCCACGCGAATGCCACGACGGCAACGGCCATCATTTCATTTCGGCCGCGCGCGCGGTGCAGCTGCTGACGCGCCGGCTCGTCACCGACCCGCTGCCCGCCGACACCATCCTCAATGTCAACGTGCCGGATCGTCCGTGGCCGGAAATCCGCGGTTTTGAAGTGACCCGCCTCGGCAGCCGCCACCGCGCGTCGCCGTGCATCGCGCAACGCGATCCGCGCGGCCGCACGGTGTGGTGGATCGGCGCCGCAGGCGACGCCGACGACGCCGGGCCCGGCACCGATTTCCATGCGGTGCGCCAGGGCTACGTGTCGGTGACGCCGATCCACGTGGACCTGACGCGCTTCCAGGCCTTGGAAAAAGTGTCGAGCTGGGTCGGTGGCCTGACCGCGCAGATGCAGGGAGAGCGGGCCGCATGAACACCTTGTTCGGCGCTACCACCGTGACCGCGCACGGACACGGCCTGACTTCGCAGCGCGCGCGCGACCGGCTGGTCGCGACGCTGCGTGCGGAGGGGATCAAGGATGCGCGCGTGCTCGACGTGATCCGTACCCTGCCGCGCCATCTCTTCATCGACGAGGCGCTCGCGGCGCGCGCCTACGAGAACACCGCGCTGCCGATCGGGCTCGACCAGACCATCTCGCAGCCGTGGGTGGTGGCGCGCATGACCGAGCTGCTGCTCGAACCCGGCGTGCCGCAGCGGGTGCTGGAAATCGGTACGGGCTCGGGTTACCAGGCCGCGGTGCTGTCGGAACTGGTCGGGACCGTGTACACGGTCGAGCGCATCGAGGAACTGCTGCGCAAGGCGCGGCGCCTGTTCCGCAGCATGAAGATCGAAAACATCCGCTCGCGCCACGACGACGGCAACATAGGCTGGCGGGACGAGGCGCCCTTCGATGCCATCGTGCTGACCGCCGCCGGCGAATCGGTGCCGCGTGCGCTGTTCGAACAGCTCGCCGAGGGCGGCGTGCTGGTCGCGCCACTGGGTCCACCGGGGACCCAGCGCCTGACACGCTTCCGGCGTGCAGGCGATGACTGGCAGCGCGAGGAATTCGAGGGCGTGAGTTTCGTCCCCCTGCTGGGGGGCTTGGGCTGAATGAAACTGTTCCGGCCGCTGTACGAAAAAGCCATGGAGTGGGCGTCGAAGCCGCGCGCCGACCTGTGGCTTGCGGGCCTGAGTTTCGTCGAGGCCTTCATTTTCCCGGTCGCGCCGGAAATCATGCTGGCGCCGATGACGCTGGCGAAACCGCGCAGGTGGTGGCAGTTCGCTTCGCTCAGCCTGTTCTTCTCGCTGCTGGGTTCGCTGGTGGGCTACGCGCTCGGGCACTATGCATTCGATGCGTTGAAGCCGCTGCTTGCGCAGATCGGCTGGTTGCCGCACCTGGAGTCGCTGGTGCAAACGCTGGGCGTGGATGCGCAGGAGCATCCATGGCGCGCTTTCTGGCTGCTGGTCGCGGCGGGCTTCGTGCCGATCCCGATGAAGGTCGCGAGCTGGGCCTGCGGCATCGTCGGCATGCCGATCCTGCCGTTCCTGGGCGGCATTGCGGTCGGGCGCGGCAAACGCGTGTTCCTGGTCGCCGGCGTGATCCGCCTAGGCGGCGAGCGCGCCGAAAAAGCGCTGCACAAGCACATCGAAACCGCCGGCTGGGTGATCGTCGCGCTGGTGGTCGTGTTGGCGCTGTATTTCTGGCTGCGCTGAAACGAGGCCATGGCCACGAGCATGTCGGCCGTGACCTCGTTACCCATGGGTAGTCAGTGGCATTGATTGGGGAAATCCGTGATCGTTACGCTGGACGAGTCGCCCGTCAAGCGAACCAGCGGTTTGCCCTGCGCACGCAACACACACGTCCTGCTGGGTGACTGCGGGTTGTAGGCGTTCACACGCACGGCGTTGATGTTCCAGTTGTCCCATGACATAGGATCGAAGGTCGCAGTAGGAGGGAGTCCGATCAAGTTGAGTTTCATCGTGGCGCCTTTCAGGTCAGCCAGGGTTCGCGGCTTGTCGAGGTGGCACGGCGCTGCGAGGTGGCCGGAATTGTTTCCCCACCCCACGGTGGCGTCATTGCCGGCTGCGCCCGGGCCATGCAAAGGGCAGTCCAGCTTGCTGCCATCCGCAAAAACCAGATTTGCCCTCACGCCACTGTCCTGGCGCAAATCGTCGTCGCCGGTCGTGAAGTTGAATTCGAGCACTTGATACGTCGCGTTAGCTGCCCGCGGATCGACGCGTTGCCCCCGTTGACGCGTGCCCCGTTCATGCGTTGGGCGCGTGCGGGGTTGTTGCGCGAGGGCGACGGGCGCGACCACGACGGTGGACAACAGCAGCAGATAGAGCAGGTGTGCGGGTTTCATGACATTCTCCTTCTTCATTTCGTGCGAGCAGACGTGCGATGCGCGTTTCAGGGCTGTCAGAGCTTCGACAGCACGGCTTTGGCGAGTGATTTTTCCTTGGCCTTGATCTGGGGTATCGACCAACCCTGGCCGTACAGGGATACCCGGAAGCCCTTGCTCCCCTTTTTCACGTACAGGGTGACGAGCATCGTGCCGCCCCAATAGAAGGCGTCGTCGCCAACCCCGCTGGCAGGTGCGAATAAAGACCTATCGGCGGCGCGGATGCCCTTCAGCATGTCGTACGACTGCGCCGATTCGATGAGTAGCACGGCGTTCGCAGGTTGCTTGCCGTTGCCATGCTGTTCCCATTGGCAGTGGTTGGCGTCGGCTCCGAAACCGCTGGCGGACATCGGCACGCCCAGTGCCGTACTCACCTGGTTCGCGGTCAGCAGCGCGCAGGCGCCGGATGGCGTGGCTTGCGCCGTGTGCATGCCGCAAACCGCCCAGGTGCTTGTCATTGCGGCCAGGACCAGGGCCATTGCGGCCGCGGGTGTGGTGGTTGTGCGTGGCATCTCCGATCTCCTCGTGGTGGGAACTCGCGTGGCCTTATCTCGACATACGCAAAAAAATGCGCGCCGGCGACATCGCGCCTTGGGGATTCGGTATTGAGGTTGGAATGCGGCAGGGTCTGCAGCAGCAGGCGTCATTCCGCACGTGCTGGAATCACGGGCAAGACCCCGGTGACGGAGCGAATGGATTTGGCTCAATGCGCCCCGGGGCACGCCAGTTCCACGCGGCGGTTGCGCGCGCGGCCCGCCACGGTGTCGTTGCTTTCGACCGGGCGCGTGAAACCGAAGCCCTTCGAGGTCAGTTTTCCGGGCGCGATCCCGAACTGCGTCACCAGCGCCTGACGTACCGCCGCCGCTCGCTGCTGCGACAGCTGCTCGTTGAATGCTGCGGTGCCGATGTTGTCGGTATGGCCCTGCACTTCGAGCACCGGCATGCCGGACTGCCTCACCACCTGCGCGATTTGCCGCAGCGCTGGCTGCGATTCCGGCAACAGCAGCGCGCTGCCGGTGTTGAAGTAGATCCCGGAGAGTTCCAGATGGCACGCCGTCTGCAGCCGGTGCGCCAGCGCGTTGGTGGCGCCGCCCGGGACGCTGGTCGCGCTCGCAGCTTGCGGCGTCGGCAGGTCGATCTTCGTGACCTGCTGGTCGGCCGCGTGGCCGCGCGTCGCCATGCTCCACTTGAGGGTGAGGGGCCATGCCGGACTGTCGAGCCACCAGAACTGCATCTGGATGGCCTTGTCGCCATTGGCGACTGTCCCCTGCGCGTGGATGGCCGGCAGGCTCACGCGCGCGCCGTTCAACAACACGGGCAGCATCACCGGTGCGCCCTCCACGCGCCGCAGGCTGCCACGGTAATAGGTGTGGGCCGCGCTCGTTGCGAGCAGTGATGCGAGCCCCGCCAGTGGCGTCGTTCCCGGTTGGCCGGCCGTGGGCTGGCTCGCCACGCCCTGCAACATGGCGCCGACTCCGCCCAGCGGGTTCTCGCCATCGATGACGCCGATGACGTAGGGCACGTCCTTGCCCGACTTGAGTTGCGCGAGTGCCTTGACGGAGGTTTCAAGGAACGTCTGCCCGGCAAATATCCCGGGGTCGTTCGAGGAATAGAAAAGATTGATCCGTGTCGACTGCGCGATGTCTTGCCGGCGCACGCTGCGATGGAGCACGAACTGGCTGAGATCGGTGTTGGCACGCGCGTTGGCCGGGGCGCTGACCCGCATGCGGTAGTCGACCGCGTCGGCATTGGCGCTCGCCACCGAGTCCCACTCCTCGACATCGATGCCGGAGTAGGCGCGGGCGGCGCCGCCGCCGCTCACGACGAAGGCGCTGTGCACGGTGCTGGTGACGACGAGACCCCGAATCGGCTGGATGGATGCGGCGTCCGTGCCTGCCGCCTGCGCGGCGACGCAGAACACTGCGAGCGCCGCGGCGCTCGCAGCCAGAACGCGCAGCGCTTCCAGGATGGTGTTCATGGCTTGCTCCTGGCCTTGGTTGCGGGTCCGGTCGGCTCCGCAAGCGCGCGTCGCGCCTGCGCGAGGCGCGCGCGCAGTGCCGGTGCCGCCGCGGCGCCGGCCGGACTCTTTGCCATCGCGTCAATGGAGCGGTCGATGCTGTCGAGACCAAGGTCGATGCCCGTGCGCATGCCAACCTGTTGCCAGGCCGACTGGAATCCCGGGTCGGACTGCAGCTCCGTCTCGCCCAGCACCTGCGCCTTGGAAATGAGGTCGGTCAATACCGGCACCGCGCGCGCGACGTTCGCGGGCGAAGCGAAATCACGGCTGCGGGTGAACTGCTCGACTTCCGGGAGGCTGGTTGCAAAATTGCGCAACGCCGCCGCCTGCGCCGCGTTGCGCGGATGGTCCGAGTGCATCAGGGCCTGTGCGGCACCCATGATCGCGAACGGCGCGAGCGCCGCATGCGTCAGCAACGGCGTGCCCGAGACCATGCCGGTCACGGGCAGGGCGATGAGTCCCAGTCCGCCGATGGCGTGCGCGAGGTGCATCACGCCGCGGTCAAGGCTGAGCAGCCGGTGCAGCAGGGCTTTCACGGGACTCAGCACCAGCAGTGCGGAGCCGGCGAGGCACGCATACGCGGGCAGCGCCTCGCCGTTGAGTTGCAAGTGTTCGTAGCCGACGAACAACGCCGCGGCGCCTGCCCAGCCCAGCACCCAGTGCAGCAGATGCCGTGCGAGCGATGCGCCGCGCTGCGTCCGCGGTGCTTGTGTCGCGGCCGCGGACGCAGCCAGCAAGACGTAGGCGATCGACTTGTTCGCGGCCACGGCTCTACACCTCGCAAGCCTTGACCGGCGGATTGAGGATTTCGCGGTGGTGCTCGAACACCTGCTTGCGGGTGCTGAGCTTCTTGTTGAGCTTGTCCGCGAAGGGAATCGGCACCGGCATGATGTGCGTGTCGATCCCCACGCTGCCGACGGCGGTGTAGTTGCTGCGCTGACAGAGCGGCGAGAGCATCGCCGCGCCGTTGGCGGCGGCGGCATTCGTCATCGTGATGACGCTCACGACGTCGACGTAGGCGACCGAGGACGCGCCGAACACGCCGATGCCGACGCCGACGCGCGGCGCCTGGATCGCGAGCACCAGACCCGAAACGCCCGGGCTCATGGCTTCGGACTTGCCGACTTCGGGGACATCGCCGCTCATGGCGGTTTCATCGCTGGTGCCGGAGCGTGTCGCCTTGATGCCTTCGGAGCCCGAGAACTCGTAGTCGCCGGAGAAATGCTGGGTGGCGTGCTTGCCCGCGAGGAACACGTTGACGCTGAAATCCCCACCCAACTGGATCACCAGCGGCAGGCCTGCGGCGGGGAAGGGGATGTTGAACACGTAGGGCAGGCCCACCACCGGCACCTTCACCGCACCGTTGCCGGGCTGGCCCATGCGCCCGATGAAATCCAGATGAATGTGGCCCTTGAGGTTTTTGAACTGCATCGCAGCGCTGTCCAGGTTGCCGTTGACGACCTTGAGCGCACCGGCCACCCCGAAGTTGTCCACGTCGGCCTTGACCCGGAAGCGCACGTCAAGGTTGTCCGAAATGATGTCGAAGATCTTCTTGAGCTTCGCGCCGGCCTCGGCCAGTTTCTTCAGCCGTTCCTCGTCGTGTTGCTTGATCTTGTTGACGGCGTCACGGGCCTTGTCGATCGCGACCAGCTCGTCTTGCAACTTGCTGCGCTGCCGCTGGTACTGCTGGGTCGCCGCCTGCTTGGCACGGGCACGGTCCGTCGGGTCGGCGATGCTGCTATCCAACTTCGTCATCTCGCGGTTGTATTCCGACTCCATGTCGTTGAGCGAGACCTCGTCCGTCAATCGCTTGCCCTTGAGATCGGCCAGTTCTTCGAGCTGTTTGTGCAACTCGGTCTCGGCGTCCCGCGCCTCCTGCTCCTTGTCCTCGACGCCCTCCTCGCTTGTATCGGAGTCGTCGTCTTCCTTCTTGCGTGCCTGGAGCTGCAGCGTCAGGTGATCGGGAGCGGTGGTGTAGCCCATTGAATATTCGAAGCCCATCAACTCGCCCTTGAGTGCATCCCCCGCCGGTCGCGTCACGCCGTAGTCGCCGTCGGGATCGTCTGCGCCACTTGGCGCAGAATTTTCGGGCGGTGGTGTGTCCGACACGCGCAACAGCGTGGGTTCGGCGTCGCGGTACCAGACTGCTGGCATGAGCCGCGGTGCCCGCGGCATTCCTGCCTGACCCGTCGCGTCCCACGGCGCGGGTTCCGGTTCTCGTTGCCAAGCCGCGGGCGCGAACCGCGCCGAGTGCCGAGCGTCAATCGACGCCGTGGGTACCGACGCCGGCTTGTTGTGCGGGCGAAAAGCCACGTAGAGGTCCTGCAGGTTGGGCTTGGCGTCGAACTCAATGTCGGCGCGCGTGAACGCCTCCGTCAGGCTGGCTGGCGAAGTGCGCACCACCACGACGTCGCCGTTTGCATCGACGCGATCGACGTGGCTCAACGCGAGGTCGTAAATCCACAGGACGCTGCCCGGCTTGATCCGCGCCACCACCGGTTCAGCCCGCGCGAAGCGGAAGGTACTGCCGTCGCGGCTGACGCCGAGCAGCGCGCGCAAGGCTTCCTCCTTGCTGACCGCCACCGTCGCGGGGCTCCACTCGACGTCGAACTTGAGCGGCTTGATCTCCTTCACGGTCCGCAGATACGCGCGGATCTGCTCCGGATCGTTGCCGTTGAACAGCGTGCCAGCAATCGCGAGGGTTGCCCCCGCCGGTGCGGCAGCACCGGGAGGCGCCACGTTGATCCGGCCATTGGGCTGGCGCCCGCAGCCCGCCGCGACCACCAGCAGTGCCGTCAGCACGGCGACACGAACGCCCAGGCGGGTACGCCGCCGGCGGCGATCGACGCGCGTGGAACGTGCGTCAGTCATGATCGGCTTCCGCGTGCGCCATGGTGGTTTGGATGAAGCCCTTGGGGATGGCGAACGTGTCGGCCGGCAGCGGCTGAGTGGCGATGGAGGTCACGATTTCCTCGTGCTCCGGTTTGCCGTTGTGGAGGTAGCGGGTGCGGACCGCAAACCCGTCCGCCGTGCCGAACATTGCCAAACGTGCCGCGCCGGCGCGCGCCGCGGGAACGGAAGACAGCACGTCGGCGGCGGTCGCGGCAGCCTTGCGCGAGGCCTGCACGAGTTCCGCGCCGCCGTTAAGCGTGCCCGTGGGGGCAATGCAGGCATCACTTTCGGGCTTGCCGTTGCGTTTCAGTTGCCACACTTCGCAGGTCCACGAGCCCGCCTTGTCGGTGCGACCGGTGTCGGTGAAGGCCAGCACGTCGTGCTGGATGCGCTGCAGCATGGCGTTCACGTGCGCTTCCATTGCGGCGCGCTGTGCGGGGGGAAGCTGCTGCAGCGCCGCCTGCATGCGCGCCTGCATGGCCTGCTGCTGACCCGCCAGCGCCGTCTTGTCAAAGTGGTAGAACGTGCGCCGGCCGACATCCACCTGCCAGATCTGGCCATCGCGCACCAGCACGAAATCGCGCACGTTGCCATGCGCATCCAGGGTGTCCATGCGGAACTGCCCGCCCTGCGCGTAGATGACGGAACGCGGCTCGGACTTGCCATCCGGCGGGGTGCGCCGACCCATGTGAACCACCGTCCCGGCCTGGGCGGCCGCCGCCAGTGACATCCAGCCCAGCATGATCCATCGCTTGTCCATCGTGGTTCCTCCGGCTTGACCCGGCTGCGATCCGCATCCGGGCACTAGAACTTCTTCATTGCCTCTGCGACCAGTGCCCGTGCGTGCGCGCTGTCGCCCCCGAATCCGCTGACCTTCACCAGCACATCCTTCTTCACCGCCTCGAATCCCGCACCGGCGTCCGCCGCGCGTTCCCACGAGCCGGTCGCCTGCGTGTCCTGCTCGCCGGTCAGATGCATGCCTTGCGCGAAGGTCTGGCCGGTCAGCCTTTTTGAGGCTTCGTCCACGGAGACGGTTTCGGTGATATGCCTTGTCTGCACGCCGGACGGCGACGAACTGGACCCCGACGCCGGAACCTCCACCGTCCGGGATTCCTGCACGGTCATGCCGCCCAGCGCTGCGCCCGCCATCCGGGCCGCCTCAAGGTCCTGCATGAGGTCGTAGTTGCCGCCTTGCCAGGTGAAGTGCAGCTCGTAGACGCGCGGCGGGTAACCTGCCGGGTGGGGCAGTTCGTAGGTACACATGTCGTTGCCGGCCTTCGGCGCGGCGGCGAGTTTGCCGATGATGGCTTCGACCTCGGCCTGCGTCAGCACGCTGCAGGCCGCCTGCGCCTGCGGCCGGGTCTTCAGGAAAGCCGTGGCCGCGGCGACGTTCGCGCCGCCATCGAGGCCGAGCGGCTTGTCGATGCGCTTGAAGGCGGCGTCCACCAGTCCCGCCGCGTGCTTCAACGTCATGGACGAGCCGGTGAAGTCGATGGCGATCAGCTGGTCGCCGCGCAGCGCGTTGAAGACGCAGCAGGTCATCGGCGTGAGCTTGGCTTCGTCCCACTCGCCCGCAATCGCCCCACCCTGGTCCGACACCATGGCCTGCCTGGCCTTGTCGCTGATGACGCCCTTGGGACCGCCCTTGATCATGTTGCCGACGAAATCACCGACGTGGTACGCCTGCTGGCCGCCTTCGAATTCGACGCTGAGCGTGACCATCTGGAAATGGCGTGACATGTACACGCAATCGCTGCCATCGGGCGCGGGATTGTTGTTGCTGCCGCGGAAGGGCGCAGTGCCGAGCGGCGCGCCGAATGCGGCTTCGACTTCGGCCGGCTGCAGCAGCGCGCAGGGATCGTCGTGGTGGAACTCGCTGGTATCCGACTGCGCCATGGGCGGAAGCGCGCCGCCGGATGCCGCAGCGTGGGCGTCTTGCGCGGCCTGCGGATTGTGGGCTTGCTGCCCGCTCCCGCACGCGCCCAACAGGGCAAAGATCGCGATCGCGCCAAACATCCGGTGGTCCTGCATGATCAGCTTCCTCCGGTGTTGGGCCCGGTGGTGCCGAACCGGATGTCGGCCTCGATCGCATCCGATCTAGCGGCACGTGCGCGGCCATTGCGCGCGGCACGATCCGGCCCAGCCTCGATCTGCTTGAGCGATCGATGCGCGACCAGGCTGTGGATGCATTGGTTCAAGTCGGTTCCCCCGCGGTGGAAGGGTCGGCTGGTGCGCGGTTGGTGCGGGCCTCATCTCGACATACGGAAAAATCCGGCGCGAACGACATTGCGGCTTGGAAGCCATCCTGGGGATCGTGACCCGTAGCGGCGGCAGGATGTCGTTCGTGCGGTCGGTTCACGTATGTCTGGTGGAAGCGCGGCGATCACGGTTGCGAGGCAACCGTCGAAACGGCGCGCATGACCCGAGGGAGACCAACGTGAAACCCACCATCCCGCTTTCAACGCTTGTTGCCGGCCTTGCAATCGAGGCGCTCGTTCCCGCGTGGTCCGGCGCGCAGCAGCTGCCGATCGACATTCCCGCCATGGGCAAGTTGCGCCACGTGCAGGAGGCCGAGTCGCTCCTGCAGATGGTCAAGCAACGCCAGCAGCCGCAAGCCGGCCGCGCCGAGCCAACCTTCCAGATGCTCGAATTCACCTTCGACACCGGCGGCGATGATTTGCGCAACGACAGCGTTGTCACGGCGCGGCTTGTCTTCCCGGATTCGTCACGGCCCCAGGATTGCCGTCTGCACGGCGCCGGGGCCACCGGCGCCGCCGCGAACATCTCCTGGGGCAACAACTCGACCCACATCGCGTCGCCGTGTCGGCTGGCCAGGGCGATGACGCTGGCCGCGCTGAAGCAGATGCGCATCGTCATCGGTTTGTACGGTCCGGGGAAGATGCCGAGTGTTCCCGGCGCGGTGCTCGGTGGCCCACTGGCACTGACGGGAGTTCGCAGCCAGGACAACTGGAACATCAACCGCATCGACGTACGCGCCTACAACGCCGGCACCAACGGAGAGACGTGCGTATTCAGATTCAGTGCGGATCCGGTAGCCCGCCTCACCGGCGATCAGCCGAATGTGGCCGTGACCGACCTTCCCAATCAGTGCCCATAGTCGTTCGAGCCAGGCCGCGGCGCAATCGGCATCAATGCGTGTCCAGGCTGTTGCGAAGATCGGCGAACCAGGGCGATGGCGAGGTGGCCAGCACCGGTTCGACCTGCGCGCGCAGGACTTGCGCCTCGCCGCTGCGCTTGCCCTGCATATCCAGCGCGCGGATCAGACCGACCTGAACTTCCAGTTTGCGCGGATCGTCGGTGGGTAATGCCTTGCGCGCGGACAGCGCCAGCCGCAACAGGGTTTCCGCATCCGTTGGTCGGCGATCGGCGAGTGCCACGCGCGCGCCGGTGTACTGGAAGGCGCTGAGCGCCAGCGGCCGGCCCTTGAGCGCGATCGCGGCGGTGCGCGTCGCCTGCGCGGTCAGGCTTTCCGCCGCGGCGAGGTTGCCAGCATCGAGTTGCGCCAGCGCAGCCATCCGTTGGATGCTGGCGCGCCGCGCCGTCGGTCCCGTGCCCGGCGGCAGCGCGGCGAGCGCCTTGCCGGTTGTCGCCACGGCTTCGGTGTAACGGTGCTGCAGGCGGTACACGTTGCCCAGGCGGGCGAGATCGAGGCTCCAGGAATCGGGATCCCGCGTGTTCCCGGGTTCGCCATGAACCACCTCGGCGTAGCCTGCTTCGGCTGCATCAAGGTTGCCCAGCATCAGCATGGCTTCCGCCAGCGCAGAGCGCGCCATCGTGCGGATGTAGTAATCCGGATCCGGGTTGGACATGTACGCCAGGGACCGCCGTGCCGCCTGCGCGGCTTCCTCGTAGCGGCCGAGTCCGAGATAGTCCGTGGCCACACCGTACCAGTCGTAGGCCAGTTGTTCGGGCCGGGTGTTGGCGAACGGCTGGGTCAGCCGGATCAGGTCCAGATGCCCGGCGAGAGCTTCCGCATACTGCTCGTTGTTGGCCCGGATGACATACAGGTTGGCGCGCATCGACAGGGTGCTGGCGTGGGTCGGACCATAGATCTTGCCGGCGATGTCTGCGGCTTCAGCCATGTCCCGATCGGCCGTCGGCAGGTCGCCCGCGTCCAGCTCGGCGGCAGCGAGGGTCTGGAGGTTGCCCATCACCTGACTGGAGGTGTGGCCATGCAAGGCGATGGAGATGGCGATGGCCTGCTTCGCATATCCGATCGTGTCCTGATGGCGTGATTGCGCCTGGCTGGTCATGGCAAGGATGCCCAGGTCTTCCGCGACCCGGTCGCTGCGTGCGCCGAACGCCGCCGTATCTTCCATCAGGGCATTGCGCACGATGCGTTCGGCCGTTTCGGCATCACCTTCGAGCGCCAGCGCATTGGCGCCGGTGATGCGCGCCTGGGATGCGATGAGCGTGCCCGCATCGCCGGCCTGCAATGCGAGCTTGCGGGCTTCGGCCGCGTGGGCGCGCGCGGACGGGAAGAGGTTCTTCTCCAGCTCTCCCTGGGCAAGGTACAACAGGTTTTGCGCGCGTACCTCGGGCGGCGTGGCAGCGGCCGCGTGATCGGCCGCGTCGCGCATCAGTGACTCGCCCCGCGCGTAGTCGCCGACCTGCCAGTGGAGGTACCCGAGCAGCCCTCGCATTTCGGTGTGGAAAGAGGGCGAACCCGGCGTGCTGGCCAGTTGGCGCTCGCCGGTATCCAGCAGTTCCCGCGCAGTGATCGGCTTGCCTTGCCGAGTGTCGGGATCGGTCTGTTCGAATACGCCGACGATGAAATCGCGCACCGCGTTGGCGCGGGCGGCCTGCGTGTGGGCGAGCTCGGCCTCGCGCAGGCTGTAGATGGTCGACGCCAGCAGGATCGCGAACGCCAGCAGCGTCGCTGCGAAGCCGAAGCGGTGGCGCGCGATGAATTTCTGCGCGCGGTAGCGGCGGCCTTGTCCGCGCACGGCGAGCGCGCGTCCGACCAACCAGTTGCGCAGGTCGGCCGCCAGGGCTTCCGCCGAGGCGTAGCGGTGCGCCGGTGCGTGTGCCATCGCGGTCAGCACGACGCGGTCGAGGTCGCCGCGCAGCGCGCGCCGCCGTGCGCGTGCGCCCACGCGCGGGTTGTTCACCGAAGCGCTGGGTGGCTTGACGATGATGTCCGCTAATCCGCGCCTCGCGCCTTCACCAAGCGCGGCCAGTCGATAGGGTTTTTGCCCAGCCAGCAGTTCGTACAGCAGCACGCCCAGCGCATACACGTCCGCCGACGTGGTGATCGCGCCGCCGGCCAACAGTTCCGGCGCAGCGTAGTCGGGCGTCAGCATTTGCACCAGCGTGCGCGTGCGCTCGCCGGTGTCTCCGTTCTGCGCCAGCACCTTGGCGATGCCGAAGTCCAGCAGCTTGGGCTCTCCGTCGCCGGACACCAGGATGTTGGAAGGTTTGATGTCGCTGTGCACCACGAGGTTGCGGTGGGCGAATTGCACCGCGTCGCAGATGCGCAGCATCAGCTCGACGGTGGCGCGCGGGTTCAGCGCACGGGCGCGCACCCATTGCGCGATCGGCACGCCCTCGACGTATTCCATCGCGAGCCACGGACAACCATCGTCGTCCACGCCGCCGTCGATCAGCCGCGCTATGCCCGGATGTTCCAGCCCGGCGAGGATCTGGCGTTCCCGGCGGAAGCGATGCAGCAGGCCGGGCGTCGGCCACGCGACCTGCTTGATTGCCACGCGCTGGGTGAACTCGCCATCCGCGCGCTCGGCCAGCCAGACTTCACCCATGCCGCCGGCGCCAAGCGCACCAATCACGCGCCAGACCCCGAAGCGCTGCGGTATTGCCGCGGTATCCGTCATCGCTGCCGCAAGCAATTCCGGCGCGTGTTCCAGCACGCCGTTCGCGATGGCATCGGCGGCCAACAGACGCTCCAGTTCGCGCCGCAGCTCCACGTCGCCGTCGCAATGCGTGTCCAGCCAGCGCGGCCGCTCCGCGGGCGGAACCGTTACCGCTTCGGCGAACAACGCATCGAGGCGCTCGTTGTCCATCGTGGCAGCCTCACGAATACATCACCGCGTAGAGTTCCGCGCGCGCGCGCCGCCAGTCGCGGTTCAAGGTGCGCTCGCTGACCGCCTGCAGCGCCGCGATCTCGGCCAGATCCAGCCCGGTGAAAAAACGCAGTTCGATCAGGCTGGACAGCCGCGGCTGCGACGCTTCGAGCGTGGTCAACGCGCGATCGAGTTCCAGCAGCTTGTCCGGCGCGATCTGCTGCGCGGGCTGCTCGATGGCTTCGTCGAGGGCGACGGCGAATGCGGCACCACCACCCCGTTTGTCCGCGACGCGTGCGCGCGCATGATCGATCACGATCTGGCGCATGGCCTTCGCGGCCAGCACGAAGAAATGCTTGCGCCCCTGCAGATTCAAATCCGCCGGAGCGGCGAGCTTGAGGTAGGCATCGTGAACAAGGCTGGTGGTATCCAGCGTCGGCGAGGACATGCCGCGCAACTGTTTGCGCGCAACGCGTTTCAATTCGTCGTACAGCAATGCAAACAGCGCATCGCGTGCGGCCGCGTCACCGCCTGCGGTGGCCTGCACCAATGCCGTAACGTCGGTGACCATCCGGACCCCCTCATCGACGGAGCCAGTCTATCCGTTTCGGGAAAGGGTGGCGGGGCGGCCGTTACAATGCGCGCATGCCTTCCGATGCAGCGGCCTTCGACGGCAAGGCCTACCTCCGTACCCTCACGACTTCGCCCGGCGTCTATCGCATGTTCGGTGCGGGCGACGCGCTGCTGTACGTCGGCAAGGCGCGCAACCTCAGGAAGCGGGTCGGCAACTACTTCCTGAAGCCACAGCTGGAACCGCGCATCGCCTCGATGGTGTCGCAGATCGCGCGCATGGAGGTGACGCTGACGCGCACCGAGGGCGAAGCGCTGCTGCTGGAAGCGCAGTTGATCAAATCACTGAAGCCGCGCTACAACATCATGTTGCGCGACGACAAGAGCTATCCGTACATCTTCGTGTCGGATGACCCGTTCCCGCGCATCGTGTTCCACCGCGGCGCCAAGCGCGAGAAGGGCCGCTACTTCGGGCCGTATCCGAGCGCGCACGCGGTGCGCGAAAGCATCACGCTCATGCAGCGGCTGTTCCGCATCCGCAACTGCGAGAACAGCTATTACCGCAACCGCACGCGGCCGTGCCTGCAGTACCAGATCGGCCGCTGCACCGCGCCATGCGTGGGTTTCATCGACGCCGGAGAATATGCCGAGGACGTGCGCCACGCCGTAATGTTTTTGGAAGGCCGCAACGATGCGGTGCTGGATGATCTTTCGGCCAAGATGGAAGCCGCAAGCGCGCACCAGGATTACGAACGCGCCGCGCGCCTGCGCGACCAGATCGCCACGCTGCGTGGCCTGCAGGCGCACAGCTACGTGCAGGGCGCCAGCGCCGACATGGACGTGTTCGCGTGCCGTGTGGAAGCCGGCGTCGCCTGCGTGTCGGTGCTGTTCTTCCGCGGCGGCATCAGCTTGGGTTCACGCGACCATTTCCCGAAATTGGCCTTCGACGATTCGCCGGAAGACGTGCTCGGCCAGTTCCTCGCGCAGTATTACCTCGACCAGCCGGCGCCCGCCGAGGTGGTATGCGATCGCGAACCCGCGGATGCTTCCGCCCTCACCGAAATGTTGACGGCGCAGACCGGGCACACGGTGGCGCTGAAATGGCGCGTGCGCGGCGAACGCGCGCGTTTCGTCGAGCTGGCTGGACGCAACGCGGACGCCGCGCTGTTGGCGCGATTGTCCAGCCGGCAGACCCTGCACACGCGCTTCGAGGCGCTGCGCGAGCTGCTGCAGTTGGCCGAATCGCCGCAACGACTGGAGTGCTTCGACATCAGCCACACCATGGGCGAGCTGACCGTGGCGTCATGCGTGGTATTCGGGCCGGAGGGCCCGCAGAAGCAGCACTACCGCCGCTTCAACATCCAGGGCATCACCGGTGGCGACGACTACGCGGCGATGCGGCAGGCGCTGGAACGGCGCTTCAAGCCACTGACGCGCGGCGAAGGCACTGCGCCCGACGTGCTGCTGATCGACGGCGGCAAGGGCCAGGTCGCGCAGGCCATGGATGTGCTGCGCGAACTCGGACTGGTCGGTATCGAAGTCGTTGGCATCGCGAAAGGACCATCGCGCCGTGTCGGCGAGGAAACCCTGGTGCTGGGCGACAGCGGCAGGTTGCTGGAGCCCGGTCCCGATTCGCCGGCACTGCACCTGATCGACGCGGTGCGCGACGAGGCGCACCGCTTTGCGATCACCGGCCACCGCAAGCGCCGCGAGAAGGCGCGCGAACACGGTGGGCTGGAAGACATCCCCGGCATCGGCGCGGCGCGGCGCGCGGCCTTGCTGAAGGCGTTCGGCGGCCACGCGGGCGTGGTGGCGGCAGGCGTCGAGGAGCTGTGCAAGGTGCATGGCATCCATCGCGAGCTGGCCGAGCGGATCCATGCATTCCTGCACGGGTAATTTGTGCGATCGTCCCTGATTCCTGCGTCACGGGAATTGCGGCGACGTACAGACGAGCGGGCTTCCAGCACCTGGTCATTCCGGGGCGGTCCGCAGGACCGAACCCGGAATGACCAACTGCCCATGAGATCGTGGGTTTCGGTCGCGCCTGACGATTGCGCGCGCGTATGCGACACTGGCGGGGTTCATTCGGAGCGGACGCGTGCGCATCAACCTGCCAACCTGGCTGACCTTGTTCCGCGTGCTGCTGCTGCCGGTGATGGTGGTGGTGTTCTACTCGCACGATGCGATTCCCGCGATCCCGCTGCGGTTCGCCAACATCGCGGCGGTCGCGGTATTCGCGCTGGCCTCCATCACCGACTGGCTGGACGGCTGGATCGCGCGGCGCTGGCACATGGAATCGGCGTTCGGTGCGTTCCTCGATCCCGTCGCCGACAAGCTGATGATGGCAGTCGCGCTGTTCCTGCTGGTGCAGAGTCATCCCACCTGGCTGCTGGCGGTGACCAGCGCGGTGATCGTCGGCCGCGAAATCACGGTGTCGGCGCTGCGCGAGTGGATGGCGTTCGTCGGCGAGCGCGGTCGGGTCAAGGTGCAGTGGATCGGCAAATTCAAGACGGTGATGCAGATCGTCGCAATCCTGATCCTGCTGTGGGAACGCGACAAGGACGCCACCGTGCTGCGGGCATGGAAAGTGGGCGAAGGGTTGCTGGTGTTTGCCGCGATCCTGACCATCTGGTCGGGGCTGGCCTACATGCAGGCTGCGTGGCCGGTGCTGAAGAGCGGGCGCATGCCAGGCGGTGGGGCAGACTCCTGAGTTTGAGGGATGTGGAAGCTGCAACCGTCGCGCGGCTGCAGCTTCCGAGGTCCCGCGTGTCGTTGTTGCGAGGGATTACTTCAGCGGAATCAGCATCACCGGGTGTTCCGTGCCGTCCGGCGCGATGGCGCGGGCTCCGATCACGCCGTCATCGGTGATGTAGCCGCCCGCGATGATGTGGAATCCGGAGTTCGGGTCGATCAGGGTGTCGAGGTCGACGATCGGGCCACCGCGGTCCGAGATCCATCCGTGCGTGGACCCGCCAAACGGATCGAATGTCTCGCCGACGATTTCTCCGTTGTTGTTGATGCCGTTGACGTCGCTGTAATCGTCGCCGAAGGTGCCGAGATTGGTCATCTTGCCGTCCTTCCAGTAGAACGCGCGGCCCTTGAGGTACGTCGGAGCTTGTCCCTGCCCATTCGGCAGCATGGTCGAGTAGCCGACCACTTCGCCGCGGTCGTTGATGTGGTTGGCGTGGGCGAAGCCGCCACCGAGTGTGCCGAGGTCGCGCATGCCGCCTTTGGCCGTCCACAGGAACGGATGTTCGGTCTTGTTGTCGGCGAGCGTGGAATGGCCAATCACTTCGCCCCGGATGTTGATCTCGGCGGCAAGCGAACAGGCGCCTCCCAAGCTGCCGAGGTCGCGCATCTTGCGCGTCAGCGGGTTCCACAGGAATGGACGCACATCCGGCACGCCGAATTCGTTGGCCTGGTAGCTGGTGTAGGACCAGCCCACCGCTTGCCCCAGCAGGTTGATGTCGTTCGCGACGCTGTCCGGGCCACCCAGCGTACCCATGTCGAATTTTGCACCACCCCACCACATGGTGGCGTGGGTTTCCGTGGCGCCGGGCGCGAAGAAGGTGTTCTCGGCAAACGTCATCCAGTTCGATCCCACCCCGGTGAACGGGGTGAACCGGCATGCGGCCATGGGTTCGAAGGCGAACGGATCTTGCTTGGCCGTGAGCGCACCCCCGACCGTCTGTCCGAGCAGGTTCGCCTTGATCGCGTTGCTCTGGTTGCCGCCAAGGGTGCCGAGATCGATGATCTTCCGGTTCACCCACCACACCGCGTGTGCTTCGGGAAATTCGGTATAGGGATCGACCTTGCCGTTCTGCGCCTGACCATACACGAGTCCGATTTCCGTGATGCCGTTTGCCGCGCTGCTGACACCCTCAGCGAGCGCGCCCAAATTCCAGGTCTTGCCATTCGCGTACAGGAAGGCGCTATCGACGTTGCAGTCGGCGAAACAATTCGGATCGAACGGATCCGGTTCCGCAGTACTCATGAGGCCGACCGCCATGCCGCGCCGGCTGATGGAGCGGCCTTGCAGTATCCCGATGCTGCCGCCGAACGAGCCCATATCCACGAGTCGGTAGCGTGGTTGGGCCGGTGATTGGCTCTTGGCCGCCGGAGCAGCTGCTGCCGTCAGCCCCAGCGGAATGCAAAAAATGGCCGTCATCGCGGCCGCGAGAATCGTATGTCGCTTCATGGTTGTCTCCCCGGTGATTGGCTGGATCGGGGACAGGCCGATCCCGCCCCCGTGTTCCATTCGGGATTTGGCGGCAAGAATTACAGACGGGTGCGCGGTGGGCGATCCGGGCGCCGAAAATCGTCCTTGTCTGCCTCTGGAATGGAGGCGTCATCAGGGCGGGCTGGCTGTCGCGGGTCAGTCCGGCGCGCGTTTCGAGCGGGGAAAGTGTCAATCCAGGCCAATACAGGTGCTTGAACCGGGTCACCGGCACCCGTATCATTGCCGGCTCGCGCGGGAATAGCTCAGTTGGTAGAGCACGACCTTGCCAAGGTCGGGGTCGCGAGTTCGAGTCTCGTTTCCCGCTCCAGGTTCCAGAAACCCCGGTGCGCCGGGGTTTCGCTTTTGGAGGCCGCGCAACGCGGCCTGCCGCCGCGGATCCGTCGCGCGCAGTTGTCGTCACCGGCCAGGTGGCAGAGTGGTCATGCAGCGGACTGCAAATCCGCGTACGCCGGTTCGATTCCGACCCTGGCCTCCACGGTTCCGCCTTCGCGGGTCCTGCTGCTTTGGCTATCCCGCCGCCATCGGATACTCTTGCGAGGCCGCGCAACTGGGGGTGCGCCTTGCCGTTGACGCCTGAACAACTCGCCCGCGAAAAGATCGACGCGCAGCTTGCCGCGTGCGGTTGGGTGGTGCAGGACTATGCGGCGATGGATTTCGGCGCCGGACGCGGCATCGCCCTGCGCGAGGTACCGCTGAAGACCGGCCCCTGCGATTACCTGCTGCTGGTGGACCGCAAGGCGGTCGGCATCGTCGAGGCCAAGAAGGAAGGCACCACGCTGTCGGGCGTCGCCGAACAGGCTGCGAACTATGCCGCCAGCCTGCCCGTGTTTCTTGCAGCGGGCGTCGATGGCGGCAAGCTCCCGTTCCTGTACGAATCCACCGGCGTCGAGACCCTGTTCCGCGACCAGCGCGACCCCGATCCGCGTTCGCGCCGCGTGTTCGCGTTCCATCGTCCGGAAACGCTGGCCGAATGGATGGCCGAGCCGGACACCCTGCGCGCGCGCCTGCGCGCCATGCCGACCGCGCATCCGCTGGTCACGACCGGCATGCGCGATTGCCAGGTCGAAGCCATCACCGGCCTCGAACATTCGCTGGCGGAAAACCGTCCGCGTGCGCTGATCCACATGGCCACCGGCGCGGGCAAGACCTACACCGCCTGCGCGTTCGCGTATCGCTTGATCAAATATGCGAAAGCGCGTCGGATTCTGTTTCTGGTGGACCGTTCCAATCTCGGCGATCAGACCCGCACCGAGTTCGACAACTTCCGCACACCGGATACCCAGCGCAAGTTCACCGAGCTGTACAACGTGCAACACCTGCACTCCTCGCACATCGACGACGTCTGCAAGGTCACCATCTGCACCATCCAGCGGCTGTATTCCATCCTGCGTGGCGAGGAACTGGATGAAGACGTGGACGACATGCCCGGCGCGGAATTCGCCGCCGCGCTCGGCGCCACGCGCACGCGCGACGTGGCCTACAACCCCAAGGTGCCGATCGAGACGTTCGACTTCATCGTCACCGACGAATGCCACCGCTCCATCTACAACCTGTGGCGGCAGGTGCTGGAATACTTCGACGCCTTCCTGATCGGCCTCACCGCCACGCCGTCCGCGCAGACCATCGCATACTTCCACCAGAACCGCGTGGCCGAATACAACCACGAGCGCGCGGTGGCCGATGGCGTCAACGTCGGTTACGACGTGTTCCGCATCAAGACCCGCGTGGGCGAGCAGGGCGGCAGGATCGAGAAGGGACTGCTGATCGACCACCGCAGCCGAGCCACGCGCGCCGCGCGCCAGGCGCTGCTGGACGACGACCTCGACTACACGCCCGCCGACCTCGACCGCTCGGTGGTGGTGCCGGACCAGATCCGCACCGTGCTGCGGGCCTACAAGGATGCGGTGTTCACCGAACTGTTCCCCGGCCGCACGCTGCTGCCCAAGACGCTGGTCTTCGCCAAGGACGATTCGCACGCCGAGGACATTGTGCACATCTGCCGCGAGGTGTTCGGCAAGGGCGACGACTTCTGCAAGAAGATCACCTACCAGGCGCGGCACCCCGTCACCGGCAAGCCAGCCAACACGCGCGACCTCATCAAGGAATTCTGCCTGTCGCCCACGCTGCGCATTGCCGTCACCGTGGACATGATCGCCACCGGCACCGACGTGCGCCCGCTGGAAGTGCTGATCTTCCTGCGCGACGTGCGCAGCCGCGTGTATTTCGAGCAGATGAAGGGCCGCGGCACGCGCGTGCTCACGCCCACCGAACTGCAATCGGCCTCCGGCGCCGACGCGCGCGCCAAGACGCACTTCGTGATCGTGGACGCGGTTGGCGT
>JAFEDX010000214.1 GCA_018241365.1 Pseudomonadota bacterium | reverse complement strand
TGTCGCGCGCGAAATTCCCGCGCGGATCGTCCGGCCAGCAGCTCGACGCGCTGGCGCGCGCGCCGATCTGGGCCGCCGGCATCGACTACGGTCACGGCACCGGCCATGGCGTCGGCTACTGCCTCAACGTGCACGAAGGCCCGCAATCGATCCGGCCGCCGCGTTCAGGCCAGCATCTGGAAGCGATGGACGTCGGCATGATCACCTCGATCGAGCCCGGCATCTACAAACCCGGCCGCCACGGCGTGCGGATCGAAAACCTCGCCGCCACGGTGGCGGCCGGTGGCGGCGAATTCGGCGAGTTCCTCGCGTTCGAGACGCTGACGCTGTGCCCGATCGACACGCGCCTGCTGGACCTCGCGCTGCTCGATGCCACCGAGATCGCGTGGCTGGATGGCTACCACGCCACAGTGCGCGAACGCCTCGCTCCGCTGCTCGACGATCCCGCCGATCGCGCGTGGCTGGACGTGCGCTGTGCGTCACTGGCGCGCGCGCAGGCAGCTTGAGTCACGGTGCGTCGTCCATCAGTCGTCGCTTGCCGCGGCAGCGGGCAAGGCTTGCAGGAACGCGGCCAGTGCCTGCCGGAATTTTTCCGGCTGGTCCAGCATCACGAAATGCCGCGAGGGTGAAATCGATATCACCTTGGCATTGGGCGCGTTGGCCAACAGGCTCTGGTGATAGGCCACGTTGTCGGCTTCGGCCATGACCGGTTGCCCGCTCATGGCGGCGTCACGCTCGAAGTCGGGCCGGTAGTACGCGGCGATCTCCAGGATGGGTACGTTCGCGTGCTGCATCAATGGCCGCAAATCCGTATCCAGGCCCTCGGCCAGATAGGCATGAACGGATGCGGGATCGCTGCGGGCAACCAGCGGCGCATAGCGCGCAGCCATGGCGGGATCGATCACGGTTTGCCGCATGTCTTCCAGCGCCGTCGCCGGGCCGATCTTCTCGAGTGCCGCGCGCAGCTGTTGCCGCTGCGGTCCATCCGGCTGGTCCATGCCCGGCATGATTGGCGTCGCATCCACCGACACCGCGCCGGCAATCAATTCCGCATGTTCTCCGGCGAACCGCAATGCCAGTGCACCGCCCAGGCTGTGGCCCACCAGCACCGGCTTGTCGAGGCGATGCTGTTCGATCAGTTGCAGCAGCGAAGCGCTGGCCTGGTCGCCCAGTCCGGTCATGCGCGCCGGCGGCGGCGTGCCATCAAACCCCGCCAAGGTCACCGCATACACCACGTGATCCTTTTCCAGATCGGCGATGGTTTGCTGCCACACCCAAGCCCCGCACTCGAGTCCGGGAATCAGGATCACCGCACGACCATGGGTACCGGACTGCTGCACGCGCAGTGTGCCGATCTGTTCGACCTGCCCAACCGGCCCTGCCAACGCGATGCCGGTCCAACCCGCCACGGCCGCCCACAACGCGATCTTGCCCCAGCAATGCATTCGCATGACGCCATCTCCCCGTGGTGGTCATCGAAACCGACTGAACGCCGCCGCCGATCCGCTCAACATGGCACCGCCGTTCTGCTAGCTTACGCGGATTATTTTCCCAAGGACTTCCCGTGCCGCGCCGATCCAAGCCGCTGACCCCGCGTGCATTGGCCTTCGCGATCACGCTGGCGGTCGCGCCCGGCATGGCGGTGGCGCAAGGCGCGGACGTCTGCCAGCTTGGCGCGTTCACCTGCCCGGTGGTGAAGAACGACTTCGCGCTGTGCAAGCAGAACGACCTGCTGAAGTTCTACGTGCCCGGCCTGCCGACCGAAGGCAACCGCGCCGCCACGCCCGCTCAGGTGGAGGGCGACAAGTTCAGCAGCCCCGACAGCAACGTCTTCCATTTGTCCGGCAATACCTCGCTGCAACGCCTCGACCAGTTGCTGCGCGCGGACGACCTGACCTACGACGCCGACACCACCCACTACGACGCCGAAGGCCACGTGCGTTACCAGGACAACGGCATGCTGTTCTCGGCCAACAACATGAAGGGCACCACCGATCCCGAGTACGGGGTCGCGGACAACGTCCAGTACCAGCTGCTGAGCTCACGCGGCAACGGCACCGCCACGCAGGCCATCATGCTGGACCAGAACCACAGCAAGTTCCACTGGGTCACCTACTCGACCTGCGACCTCGACAACCGCGTGTGGGAAATCCGCGCGAAAACCATGACCATGGACGAGGACAAGGGCCGCGGCGTCGCCCGCGACGTGACCATGCGGCTCAAGGGCGTGCCATTCCTGTGGCTGCCGTACCTGAGTTTCCCGATCGACAACCAGCGCCAGAGCGGATTCCTCTACCCCTCGTTCGGCAAGCGCGGCCGCGCGGGCTTCATGGTGTCGATTCCGTATTACTGGAACATCGCGCCGAATTACGACGCGACCTTCACGCCGGTGTGGTACGCCGACCGCGGCGGCATGCTGGACAGCCAGTTCCGCTGGCTCACCACCACCAGCAAGGGTGAAATCGACCTCGACTACATGCCGCACGACAAGACGGCGGACCGCAATCGTGGTTACCTGACGCTGTACAACCAGACCGCCTTGCCGCTGAACCTGCAATGGACCACCTCCATCGCGCACGCGACCGACAAGGCCTGGTTCCAGGACTTCGGCCAGAACCTGACCACCTCGACCATCACCCTGCTCGGCTCGTCTTCCTATGTCACCAGCACCGGCGACTGGTGGAACGCGGGCGCCGGCATCGACTGGTACCAGATCGCCACTCCGGGGCTGTCGGATTCGGCCGCGCCGTACCGCCGCATGCCGAACGTGTATTTCAATGCCAGCCGGCCGATCGGTGGGCCGGGTGGTCCGGAATGGGGCATCTATTCGAACGTCGTGCGCTTCGAGAAACCCGATGCGCCCGGCGGCGACCGCTTCGACATGTACCCCTTCCTCGCCTGGCCGCTGCAGGGCGCCGCATGGTTCCTGCGCCCCGAGGTTGGCGTGCGCTACACCGCCTACAACCTGGAGCAGCCGGTGGCGGCGGGTGGCCCGACCCATCCCACCCGCACCACGCCGATCTTCGACGTCGATGCCGGGCTGGTGTTCGAACGCGACGTGCACCTGTTCGGCAGCGACTACACCCAGACGCTGGAACCGCGCGTGTATTACCTGCGCGTTCCCTACCGCAACCAGAACGACCTGCCGCTGTTCGACACCCAGCCGCTCACCTTCGATTTCTGGCAGCTGTTCACCACCAACAGCTACAGCGGCGGCGACCGCCAGATGAACGCCAACGACCTGTCGCTGGCGCTGACCACCCGTTTCCTCGACCAGGATGGCGTCGAGAAACTGTCTGCGAGCATTGGGCAAATCCGCTATTTCGATCCGCAGAAGGTCACGCTCTACCCCGGCGGCAAAGCCGTGGATTATTCGGGTTCCAATTACGTCGCCAACCTCACCGTGGCGCTCAGTGACAACTGGCGCCTGACCGGCTCGCAGCAGTGGAACCCCAACACCCACGAAACCGATGTCTCCACGGTCGGCCTGCAACGGCGGCTGTGGGGCGACGGCATCGTCAACTTCGACTACCGTTACCGTCGCGGCTTGCTGGAGCAAGCCGACGTCGCCGCGGAAATCCCGATCGGCGCCGCCTGGAAACTGGTTGGCGGCTACACGTACTCCCTGGTGACCAAACAAGCCATCGATGCCTTTGCTGGCCTCGAATGGGACAGCTGCTGCACCGCCGTCCGCATACTGAGCCGCCACTACGTGTACGACTACCAGGGCGATTCCGACAACGCCATCATGTTCGAGATCCAGTTCAAGGGCGTAGGCTCGTACGGCCAGAAGGCCGGCAACTTCCTGCGAAATGCTATCCTTGGCTATCAGTAACAGCCAGCCTGGCTGAACCTGGCCCACGTCACCCCATCCAACTTTGGGCAGACCGCGCTGTCCAAGCGTCCGGCTCCCCGCCCGATCGACACGCCGGCCTGTCGCCACCGAATCCACCGCAAAACATCCCCATGAATCGATCCCTCCTCGCCCGCCTGACCCTGATGCTCGCTGCCTGCGCGTTCACGCTGCCTGCGTTCGCGCAATTGCTGAATCCGAACACGCCGGCCACCGGCGGCCAATCGCTGCCCTCGCTGACCGCCAACCAGCCACAACCGCTGGACCGCATCATCGCGGTGGTCAACGATGGCGTGATCCTGCAAAGCCAGCTCGACGAAACCATGGCCACGGTGGCCCACCAGATCACGGCCTCCGGGGGCAAGCTGCCGCCGCAGAACGTGCTCGAAAAACAGGTGCTGCAACGGCTGATCCTGAACCAGCTGCTGGTGCAGAAAGCGCGCGACAACGGCGTGCGCGTGTCCGACGACCAGGTCGATGCCGCGGTCGCCAACATCGCGCAACAAAACAAGATGAGCGTGCCGCAAATGCAGGCGGCGATGCAGCAGCAAGGCGTGGATTACGCCGCGTTCCGGCAACAGTTGCGCGACCAGCTGCTGGTGCGCGCGGTGCAGCAGCAGGTGATGCAGTCGAGTTCACAGGTTTCCGACGCGGAAATCAACAACCTGATCGCGAGCCCCGCATTCAGGCAGGGCGAGGTGCACCTCGCCCGCATCCTGGTCGGCCTGCCCGAGGGCGCGGACGCCAACCAGATCGCGGCAGCGCAAACCAAGGCCAACCAGATCGAGTCCGAGCTGAAGGCCGGCAAGAGTTTTGCCTCATTGGCAGTCAGCAATTCCAGCGCCCCGGAAGCGCTGGAAGGCGGCGACCTCGGCTGGCGGCGGGTCGACGAATTGCCGCCGGCGGTGCAGCAGATCGTCGGCGCATTGCAGGAGGGCGGCTACACCGAGCCGCTGCGCGATGCCTCGGGCTTCACCATCCTGAAGCTCGAAGGCAAGCGCACCCCCGACACCAAACAGATCGTGACCGAGTACCACGCGCTGCACCTGATGATCAAACCCACGGCGGTGCTCTCCGACCAGGGTGCCAAGGACAAGATCACCAAGCTGTACCACGACATCGTGGACGGCCACGCCGACTTCGCGACGCTGGCCAAGCAGGATTCCGACGACCCGACCACCGCCAACGCCGGCGGCGACATGGGTTGGTTCATGCAGGAAGACTGGGGCTCGGAGGTCGGCAAGCTGCTGGCCACCATGCAGCCGGGCCAGGTGACCGAGCCGTTCCGGAGCCCGGACGGTTCATGGCACATCATCAAGCTGCTGGGCACCCGCCAGGCCGACAAGACCAAGGACCTGGAACGCGAGCAGGCCCGCCAGGCGATCGCCGCGCGCAAGGGCCAGCAGGCTTACGAACAGTTCCTGCGCGACCTGGAGTCCTCGGCCTACATCAGCATCCGCGTGCCGGAACTGGCCGACGACGCGAACCTCGCGGGCGGCGCCTCGCAATGACGCCCGGGCCGGCCGCGGCCGGCTCGCAACGGCTCTAGGTGTGCCATTCCGCAAATAATCTTGCGAATTCGCCGCGCCTTTTCACGCCTGACAGCGGCGCGACTCCTCACCATAGTCCCCGCTATGCCTCGTCATCGCACCACTGCCAGCCTCAAAAATTCGCTGGCGACTTCATCAAGTTACTTGCAGAACGGCACACCACACCTGCCGCGGCTCGCCATCACCTGTGGCGAACCCGCCGGCGTCGGGCCGGAACTGGTCGCTCGGCTGGCCGCTACGCCGCTCGCGGCCGACCTCGTCGCGGTCGGGGATGCACAGTTGCTGGCCACCGCCGCACGCCGGTGCGGTATTGCGCTCAGGATCGAACCCTACGACGGTGAACCGCGCCCGCTGCGAGCGACCGGCAGCCTGCGTGTGCTCGAAATCCCGCTGCGCGCCGACGTGGTGCCCGGCACGCCCGATCCGCGCAACGCCTTCCACGTCCTGAACATGCTGGCACGTGCCGCCGACGGTTGCCTCGACGGCGAATTCGACGGCGTGGTCACCGCGCCGGTGCAGAAATCGGTGATCAATGATGCCGGCGAACGGTTCACCGGCCACACCGAACTCTTCGCGCAACGCGCGGGCTGCGACGTCGTGATGATGCTGGCCTCGCCGGAGTTGCGTGTCGCGCTGGTCACCACCCACCTGCCGCTGCGCGATGTTGCCGCCGCGATCACGCATGAATCGCTCACCCGCACGCTGCGGATCACGCACGCGGAGCTGATTGCCAAATTCGGCATCGCCGAGCCGCGCATCGCGGTGCTGGGGCTGAATCCGCACGCCGGCGAAGGCGGCCATCTCGGCCGCGAGGAACTCGACGTCATCATCCCCGCGCTGGATGCCTTGCGCGGCGAAGGCATGCAGATCATCGGCTCCTTGCCCGCCGATACCGCGTTCGTCCCCGCGATGCGTTCACGCTACGACGCCGTGCTTGCGATGTATCACGACCAGGCGCTGCCGGTGCTGAAGTCCGAAGCCTTCGACCGCACCGTCAACATCACGCTCGGCTTGCCCTTCGTGCGTACTTCGGTCGACCACGGCACCGCGCTCGATCTCGCCGGCACCGGCCGCGCCGATCCCGCGAGCATGATCGCTGCGGCGGAAATGGCGTTGCGTCTCGCAGCCAGGCAATCAAAAACTCTTGACGCGGATTCACGCGGATAAAATCTGATAGAGCTGAAGGGCTATTTGCCCTATCTGTTTCGTCCGCTCTGATCCGTGTCGAAGTTTTTGTTCTTCGCTCTATCTGCGTCCATCCGCGTTGATCCGCGTCAAAGGGCTCTTGTCTTGCCACGCCCCAAGAAACACTACGGCCAGCACTTCCTGCACGAACGCGGCGTGATCGAGCGCATCGTGGCCGCGATCGCGCCTCAACCCGGCGATCGCGTCGTCGAGATCGGTCCCGGTGAAGGCGCGTTGACGTTGCCGCTGCTGAAAGCCGCCGGACATTTGACGGCAATCGAACTGGACACCGATCTGATTGAACCGCTGTGCGCACGCGCGGCCGGCGTCGGCGAACTCGAGGTCATCCACGCCGACGCGCTGAAGGTCGACCTGTCTGCACTCGCGAAGGGCGGCAAGCTGCGCCTCGCCGGCAACCTGCCCTACTACGTGTCCAGCCCCATCCTGTTCCACTGCCTCGCACATGCCGACGCAATCACCGACATGCATTTCATGCTGCAAAAGGAAGTCGTGGATCGCATGGCCGCCGCCCCGGGCGGCAAGGTCTACGGTCGGTTGTCCGTGATGTTGCAACTCGCCTGCAAGGTCGAACCGCTGCTGCGTGTCGCGCCGGGCGCGTTCCGCCCGCCGCCCAAAGTGGAATCCGCCGTGGTGCGCCTGACTCCGCTGCCGCCGGACCAGCGCCCCGATCCCGCGCTCGCGCACGCCATCGACGCGGTCGTGCGCGCCGCCTTCAACCAGCGCCGCAAGACCCTCTCGAACGCGTTGCGCGGACTCATGGACGCCGCCGCGATCGACGCTGCCGGAATCGACCCGCGCATGCGTGCGGAAAACGTGGCCCCGCGGGGATATGTCGCGCTCGCGCAACGCATGCCAGCATCAGGCTTGCAGCCCGGCCCGAATCTCGCGGACAATGCCAGCCAATGAGTCCCCGGCCCGCCACCAGCGACAAACCGCGCGATCCCCGTGAACCCGAACCGTACGCGGTCGAGGTCGAGGTCGAGGCACGTTACGTCGCCGAGCAATCCAAGCCGGAGTCGAATCGCTATGTGTTCGCCTACGTGGTCACGCTGCGCAACCTCGGCGTGATGCCGGTCCGCCTGCAGACCCGCCACTGGGTCATCACCGACGCCAACGGCAAGGTCGAGGAAGTGCGCGGCGACGGCGTGGTGGGCGAGCAGCCGCGCCTGCAGCCGGGCGAACACTACAGCTATACCTCAGGCGCAGTACTGGAAACCCAGGTCGGCACCATGCGTGGCGCCTACCTGTTCCACGCCGACGACGGCACCGATTTCGAGGTTCCGATTCCCGAATTCGTGTTGTCCGTCCCGCGCACCTTGCACTGACACCGGCCGGAAAGCGCGCGTGGCCATCTATGCGATCGGCGATGTGCAAGGGTGCTATCCGGAACTGCAGCGCCTGCTGGAGAAGCTGCGTTTCGATCCCGCGGCGGATCGCCTGTGGTTTTGTGGCGACCTGGTCAACCGCGGCAACCAGTCGCTGGAAGTGCTGCGGCTGATCCACGGTTTGCGCGAACATTGCATCGTCACGCTGGGCAACCACGACCTGAGCCTGCTTGCGGTGGGCGAACGCGAGCCCGAAGCACGCGCGCGCACCAATCCCGACCTGCGCCGGGTGCTGGAAGCCGAAGACGCCGCACAACTGCTCGAATGGCTGCGCCACCAGAACCTCGCGCATCACGATCCTGCGCTGGGTTTCATGCTGGTACACGCAGGACTGGCGCCGGCGTGGACGCTGAAACAGGCGCTGCATGTGGCGGGCGAAGTCGAGCGTGCCTTGCGCGGGCCCGGCCACAAGGCGTTGCTGCAGCGGATGTTCGGCAATCGCCCCGCACGCTGGTCTTCGAAACTGCATGGCCAGGACCGCCTGCGCGCCGCGATCAACATCTTCACCCGCATGCGTTACTGCGACGTCAACGGGCGCATCGACTTCGACGCCAAGGGTCCGCCGGGGTCGCAACGCGCGGGGCTGTATCCATGGTTCGAGGTGCCCGGCGTCCGGGTACGCGATACCCGCATCGTGTGCGGGCACTGGTCCGCGCTGGGGCGTTTCGCCGGACTCGGCATCTACGCGCTCGACACCGGCTGCGTATGGGGCGGCAAACTGACCGCGCTGCGGCTCGACGGCGAAGAACCGCAATTCATCGCGGTGGATGCGGAACCGTACCGCACGCGCAAGTAGCGCCGTACGGTACATGCACGGACGTCAGGTCGGCAATCGCCGGATGTGCGCGCCGAGGCCACCGAGCTTTTCCTCGATGTTCTCGTAGCCACGGTCGATGTGGTAAATGCGATCGACCGTGGTGTCGCCCTCGGCGACGAGGCCGGCCAGCACCAGCGACGCCGAGGCGCGCAGGTCGGTCGCCATCAGTTGCGCACCGGACATGTGCGGCACGCCGCGGACGATCGCGGTGTTGCCCTCGACCCGGATGTCGGCGCCGAGGCGATGCAATTCCTGCACGTGCATGAAGCGGTTCTCGAACACCGTCTCGGTGACGAGGCCGGTGCCTTCGGCGATGCAGTTGAGCGCGGTGAACTGCGCCTGCATGTCGGTCGGGAACGCGGGATACGGCGCGGTGGTGACGTCCACCGCACGCGGACGCTGGCCACGCATGTCCAGCTCGATCGCATCGCCGTCGCAGTTGATGTGCGCGCCGGCATCTTCCAGCTTCGACAGCACCGACTCCAGGGTGTCGGGACGGGTGTGCTTGGTACGCACGCGCCCGCCGGTAATGGCGCCGGCCACGAGGAAGGTGCCGGTCTCGATGCGATCCGGAAGCACCTGATAATCGGTGCCGTGCAGGCGCTCGACGCCATCGATCACCAACGTGGTGGTGCCGATGCCGCCGATCTTCGCGCCCATCGCGTTGAGGCAGTGCGCGAGGTCGCAGACCTCCGGCTCCTCCGCGGCGTTCTCGATCACCGTGGTGCCTTCGGCCAGGGCCGCAGCCATCATGATGTTCTCGGTGCCGGTGACGGTAACCATGTCCATCGCGATGCGCGCGCCCTTGAGACGTTTCGCGTGCGCCTTGATGTAGCCGTTTTCGACCACGATCTCGGCGCCCAGCGCGCGCAGGCCCTTGATGTGCTGGTCGACCGGGCGCGAACCGATCGCGCAACCACCCGGCAACGAGACTTCCGCCTGGCCATACTTCGCGATCAGCGGCCCCAGCACCACGATCGACGCGCGCATGGTCTTCACCAGTTCATACGGCGCGAAGAACTTGTGGGTCGGGCGCGGGTCGACGCGGATGCGCATGTGTTCGTCCACCACCAGCTCCGCGCCCATCTGGCCGAGCAGTTCCATGGTGGTGGTGACGTCGTGCAGGTGCGGCACGTTGCCGATGGTCACCGGCTCGTCGGCCAGCAGGCACGCGGCGAGGATCGGCAGCACGGCGTTCTTGGCGCCTGAAATCCAGACCTCGCCGTTGAGCGGCTTGCCCCCTGAAATCACGATGCGTGCCATCAAACGTTCCCGGCTTCCGCGGGCGTCAGGGTGCGCAGCGACAACGCGTGCACCTCGCCGCCCATGCGATCGCCCAGCGCCGCGTACACCAGCCGATGGCGCGCCAGCGTGGATTGGCCGGCAAAAGCCTCTGCCACCAGCAGTGCCTGGAAGTGCACGTCGTCCGGGCTGGCGACCTGGATGCGCGCACCGGGGAATGCCGTTTCCAGCAAGGACTTCAACTCATCTGATCGCATGAACCGTACTCGAACGGAGGCCCAAGCGTGACCGCCTTCACACCGGGGGATGCGTGGAAGACCCGTTCACCGCCTGTACAATGACAACCCGCGATCTTACTGGAAATCGCGCAATGGCAGAATGCCGACCGAGGAGTACACCCGCATGAATGCGCGCACCGCTCCAGCTTCCGCGCGGAAATTTTCCGGCCCCGGGCACGATCGCGCCGCGCTGGTCGCGAGCGCACGCAAGGTCATCGGCATCGAAGCAGGCGCGATCACGGCCCTCGACCCGCGCATCGACGGCGATTTCAGCCGTGCCTGCCAACTGGTCCTGGCCTGCTCGGGGCGCGTGGTGGTTTCCGGCATGGGCAAATCCGGCCACATCGCGCGCAAGATCGCCGCCACCCTGGCCTCCACCGGGACGCCGGCGTTCTTCGTGCACCCGGGTGAAGCCAGCCACGGCGACATCGGCATGATCACGCAGCACGACGTGGTGTTGCTGATCTCCTATTCGGGCGAAACCGAGGAAGTCCTGACCATCCTGCCGTTCCTCAAGCGGCAGGGCAACGCGCTGATCGCGATGACCGGCAATCCGCGCTCGTCGCTGGCGCGCGACGCCGACGCCCACCTCGACGCCAGCGTTTCCATCGAGGCCTGCCCGCTCGGGCTCGCGCCCACCGCCAGCACCACCGCGGCGCTGGTGCTGGGCGATGCGCTGGCGATCGCGCTGCTGGAAGCGCGCGGTTTCACCGCCGACGACTTCGCGCGCTCGCACCCGGCCGGCGCGCTGGGCCGCCGCCTGCTCAAGATCTCCGACGTGATGCACACCGGCGAGGCGATCCCCAAGGTGCACGCCGACGCCACCCTCACCGAAGCCCTCATGGAAATGTCGCGCAAGGGGCTCGGCATGACCGCGGTCGTGGACAACGCCGGCAAGCTGATCGGCGTATTCACCGACGGCGACCTGCGCCGTACGCTGGACGACCACGGCGTGGACCTGCGCAGCGTCTCGGTCAGCCACTCGATGAGCCGCCATCCCAAGGTGATCGGACCCGACAAGCTGGCGGCCGAAGCCGCGCAGCTGATGGAAGCACACAAGATCCACGCGCTGCTGGTGGTGGATGCCGCGCAACAGGTGGTCGGGGCGCTGAACATCCATGATCTCCTTCGCGCACGGGTGGTTTGAGAACCGGGACTCAGGACTCGAAAGCATAAAAGTCCGTCGTCATTCCGGGGCCGCATCCGGCTTCATCGGATGCGGAACCCGGAATCCATTTTGATTTTCCTGTTTCTGCCACGGCCAAAATGGATTCCGGATCGCCGCTGCGCGGCGTCCGGAATGACGAGAGTTGCTATGCTCCCCGCCTCGCTCGAGGTACCCCGACCCATTCCCGATGCCAAACCACACCGACATTCCCGCCGAAATCCGTGCCCGCGCCGCGAAGATCAAGCTGGTCGCGTTCGACGTGGACGGCACGCTCACGGACGGGCGCCTGTGGCTCACCGAGGACGGCCGCGAGATCAAGACCTTCCACGTGCACGACGGACTCGGCATCAAGCGCCTGCGTGAACACGGCATCGAGGTAGCGATCATCAGCACGCGCGTCAGCCGCGCGGTGGAACTGCGCGCGGAGCAGCTCGGCATCGACCACGTGTACCAGGGCAAGGCCGACAAGCTCGCGTGCCTGCGTGACATCCTGCAGGCGATCGGACTCACGGGCGAGCAAGCCTGCTACGTCGGCGATGACGCGCCCGATCTTGCACCGATGTCGATCTGCGGCTTTGCGATCGCGGTGGGCAACGCACGCCCGGAAGTGGTGCAGGCAGCGCACTGGCGGACCCGTGCGCAGGGCGGCCATGGCGCAGCGCGCGAAGCCTGCGACCTGATCCTGGCGGCGCAGGACGCATGAGGGACAGGCGCACCGTTTTCTGGCTGGTGGTGCTGGTCATAGGCGCCGCCATCACGCAATTGCTGGTGTGGTGGCTGCGCCCGCCGCCCAAGCCGGTCGCGATCATCGGCCCACCGCGCTCGAGCTACGAACTCGATGATTTCACCCTGCACGCCTTCGGCCAGGACGGCAAGCTCGCCTTCACCATGACCGCGCCGCACCTCGCGCGCCGCGAAGGCAACGATTCCCTGTATGTCAACGCACCCAAGTACTTCTTCGTGGCCGGCGACGGCTCCGACTGGGACGGCACCTCACAGTACGCCTGGATCAGCGCCGACAACAACACCGTGAAGCTGCTTGGCAAGGTGGACTTGCGCCGGCCGCCCACCAAAACCATTTCCGAGGCCGAGATCCACACCGCCGATGCCACCGTGTGGACCCAGGACAGGCGCATGGCCACCGCGGCGCCCAGCGTGATTCAGGAGCCCGGCTCTATACTGCGCGGCACCGGCATGAAGGCCGACTTCAATACCCGCACCCTGGAGTTGCTCTCCGATGTCCACGCCACGCTCACGCCGCATTCCCGTACGCGTTGACTTGTTGATGCTGCTGGCCGCGGTGCTGTGCGCGTGTGGCGGCGCACAGGCCAGGCAAACGGACAAGAACCAGCCGATCAACATCAATGCCAGTTCATTTGCCGGCAGCCAGGACAGCGGCAAGATCACCTTCACCGGCAGCGTCACGATGGACCAGGGCAGCTTCCATGCGGACGGCGCGCAGGCCACGGGTTACACCGACCCCAACGACACCAGCCAATGGCAACGCGTGGTGTTGACCGGCAGCCCCGCGCGTTTCCGGCAGACCCAGGACAACGGCACGCAGGTGCACGGGCAGGCTGCCACGATCGACTACAAGGTTTCCGAGAACACCGTGATCCTGACCGGCAACGCGGTGGTGGTGCAGCAGGGTCGTGGCGAGTTCCACGGCGACAAGCTGACCTACAACACCGACACGGGGGAAATCCAGGGTTCGCCGGCAGCCGGCGGCCGCGTGCACATCACGCTGCAGCCGCGCAGCAAGCCCGCGCCGGCAAGCGCCAAACCCGCGGCGGCGACGCCGGCGCCGGCCTCGACCAGCGGAAAGCGTTGATCCATGCTGGTCGCGCAAGGCCTGCAGAAGAGTTTCCGCACGCGCCAGGTCGTGCAGGATTTCGGCTTCGAAATCCGCCAGGGCGAAGTCGTCGGCCTGCTCGGACCCAACGGTGCCGGCAAGACCACCTGCTTCTACATGGTGGTCGGGCTGATCGAGCCCGACGGCGGCCGCATCACGCTGGATGGCGAGGACATCACCGGCCTGCCGATGCACCAGCGCGCGCGCAAGGGCATCGGTTACCTGCCGCAGGAAGCCTCGGTGTTCCGGCGGCTTTCGGTCGCCGACAACGTGCTGGCGGTGCTGGAACTGCGCCCCGAGCTCACCGCATCACAGCGCCGCGGCGAACTCGAAGCCTTGCTCGACGAACTGAAGATCAGCCACATCGCCGGCCAGAAGGGCATCAGCCTGTCGGGCGGCGAGCGCCGGCGCGTCGAAATCGCGCGCGCGCTGGCGGCGAACCCGCGCTTCATGCTGCTGGACGAACCCTTCGCCGGCGTCGATCCGATCTCGGTGGGCGAAATCCAGCGCATCGTGCGGCACCTGCGCGACCGCGGCATCGGCGTGCTGGTCACCGACCACAACGTGCGCGAGGCGCTGGGCATCTGCGAGCACGCCTACATCCTCAACGAGGGCAAGGTGCTGGCGCGCGGCACCCCCGCGGAAATCCTCGCCCACAAGCAGGTACGCGAGGTGTACCTCGGCCACGAGTTCCGGATGTGACGCGTGGCATAGTCCGGCAAGCAAGATGCGTGCCCACGCACTACCGCCGCGGGATGCAGTGAGATAGGATGCAGGCGACTGTCCACGAATGTCGCCATGAAGCCAGGCATCCAGCTTCGCCAATCGCAGACGCTGTCCCTGACGCCGCAACTGCAGCAGGCGATCCGGTTGCTGCAGCTATCCCAACTGGAGCTGGCCGCGGAGCTGCGCGAACTCGCGGAAGCCAACCCGCTGATCGAACTCGACGGCATGGATGGCGAGGAAGGCGGCGAAGCCGAAGCCGCGGGCGAGGCCCCCGAACCATCCGGCAACGAGGAATCCGTCGAGCCTGCCGAGGACATCGAGCAGTGGGACGAACACTCACCGCAGGTGCAAGAGTGGGCCAAGTCCAGCCACGCTTCCGATGACGACGACGCTCCGGAAGCGCAGGATGCCGCGCCGGAAGGCCTGAACCAGCATCTGCAATGGCAGGCCAATCTTTCGGGCTTCAGCGCACGCGAGCACGTGATCGCGATGGCGATCATCGACGCGCTGGACGAAGACGGCTATCTGCGCGAAGGCCTTGATCCCGTGCTGGCCGCTTTGCAGACGCTGGAATCGCCCGCCGGCAAGGACGAGGTCGAGGCCGTGCGGCTGCGCGTGCAACATTTCGATCCGACCGGCGTCGCCAGCCTCGACCTGGGCGACTGCCTGGCCGCGCAGCTCGAACAACTCGATCCCGCAACCGAAGGACGCGAACTGGCGCGGCGCATGGTCGCCAGCGAACTCGACCTGCTGGCCAAGCGCGACTTCGGCCGCCTCGCGAGGAAGATGAGCGCAGCGGAAGACGACGTCGCCACCGCCGCCGCGTTGATCCGGACGCTCGATCCGCGTCCGGGTTCGGCCTTTGACCCGGCCCCGGCGGAGTACATCGCCCCGGACGCCTACGCGATCAAGATGGGCGGCCGCTGGCGCGTGTCGCTGTCGCCCGACTGCCAGCCGCGGCTGGCCATCAACCAGCACTACTGCAGCCTGATCGCGCGCGCGCAGCGCGGCGACGCGGCGTGGCTGCGCGGTCAGTTGCAGGAAGCGCGCTGGCTGATGAAAAGCCTGGAAGCGCGCGCCGACACCTTGTTCAAGGTGGCCTCGGCGATCGTGCGCACGCAAAGCGCCTTTCTCGATTTCGGCCCGGAGGCGATGAAACCGCTGGTGATGCGCGAACTCGCCGAGGAACTCGGCATGCACGAATCCACCATTTCGCGCGTCACCACGCGCAAGTACCTGCACACGCCGCGCGGGACCTTCGAGTTCAAGCACTTCTTTTCCTCCAGCGTGGCGACCGAGGATGGCGGCAGCGCGTCGGCCACCGCGATCCAGGCCATGATCCGCAAGCTGGTGGACGGCGAGAATCCGCGCAAACCGCTGTCGGACCAGACCCTGACCCAGGAATTGAACGAGCGCGGCATCCGCGTGGCGCGGCGCACCGTCGCCAAGTACCGCGAGCAGATGCGCATTCCAAGCTCCAGCGAACGCCTGCGCGCGCACTGAACTCCAGTCATCCGGAACGAAAAGTTCACGCCGATTCCGGCACGCTTGATGCAACTTTCACCACCCGCCACGATCACAAGGAGTACAGACAAAACTTTTTCACAACCGGCGTCGCCATGACGCCAGGTCCGGGAAGGGTCCCGGGCCTCCACCACCACCTGATGCTGAGGAGTCAATCATGCAATTCCAGGTCAGCGGTCACCAGATCGAAATCACCCCGGCCCTGCGCGACTACATCGACGCCCGCCGCGAACGCCTCGTGCGACGATTCGATCAGCTGACTTCGCTCAACGTGGTGCTGGAAGTGGAGAAGAACCGCCTGGCCAATCGTGCCGAAGCCACCTTGTCCGCTGCCGGCAAGGTGCTGCACGCGGACATGGTCGACAACGACATGTACGCGGCGATCGACGGGCTGTTCGACAAGCTCGATGCCCAGATCCGCAAGCACAAGGACAAGCGGACCACGCACGGCCGCGAGGACATCCGCAACATGGCGTAGCGGTGCATTCATCCCTGATCGCGGCCTTGATGGATGTTGCACACGCGACCGCATTCGCGCGGCCATGTGTGCCAGAACGGCCCAGGGCCACCATCCATGGCAAGGAGTTTCGTGGCCTGGCTTTTCACGAAACCATGCGTTCATCCATGAACGCTGCTCCGAGAGAAGCCGCTGCAAACATCAAGTTCGACGGCGCGCAAACACCAGAACGTCCTTAGAGCCACCATCCATGGCAAAGAGCTCCGTGGCCTGACTTTTCACCAGAAGCCGCTTCGCCCACGCCGCGCGGCAGCGACAACACTGGCACAATGCTCCCCGTTCACCACGCCGGTGGACGGGGACTGGATGTGAACAAGCTCAGCGCACGCGAACTTTTCGAAGACGTCAAGGAGCGCATGGCCCTGCGCTGGGTCGCGGGTCGCGAGGGCGGCGAGCGCGTGCTGCAGTCGGGGGGCGCCGGGCAGCGGCGTCCGTCCGAAATCGGTTACCTCAACATCATCTACCCCAACAAGCTGCAGATCGTCGGCAGCGAGGAACTGAATTACCTCGACGGCCTCGATTCGCGGCAACGCTGGGAAACGGTGCAGAAGATCTTCGCGCAACGGCCGGTCGCGCTGATCGTCACCAAGGACCAGGCCGTGCCGGCCGACCTGCGCGACACCGCCGAGGAAACCGGCACGCCGCTGTGGGTCAGCGCGCGCCGCGGCCACGACATCCTCACCTACCTGCAATACAAGCTGGCGCGGGCGCTGGCGCAACAGATCACCCTGCACGGCGTGTTCATGGAAGTGCACTCGATCGGCGTGCTGATCACCGGCACGCCCGGCAGCGGCAAGAGCGAGCTGGCGCTGGAGCTGATCACCCGCGGCCATCGCCTCGTCGCCGACGACGCGCCCGAGTTCACCCTGGTCGCCCCCGAAGTGATCGACGGCAGCTGTCCCGAGATCCTGCGCGACCTGCTGGAAGTGCGCGGCCTTGGCGTGCTCAACGTGCGCGAAATGTTCGGCCACACCGCGGTCAAGCAGTCCAAGTACCTGCGCCTGATCGTGCACCTGCGCCCGGCCGGCAACGAACCCGAAGACGCGATGGTGCGCCTCACCGGCGACGTCGGCGTGCGCGAAGTGCTGGAAGTGAAGATCCCGCAGATCACGATTCCGGTCGCGCCGGGACGCAACCTCGCGGTGCTGGTCGAGGCCGCCGTGCGCAGCCACATGCTGAAGTCGCAGGGCATCGACCAGGCCCGCACCTTCATGGACCGCCAGGCCGCGCGCCTGCAACGCCATCCGGGGTGACATGATGACCACGACCGATTCCGCCGCAACCCGCTCCAGCATGCCGATGGTGGTGCTCTCGGGCTTGTCCGGCGCCGGCAAGACCGTGGCGCTGCGCGCGTTCGAGGACCTCGGCTTCTACTGCGTGGACAACCTGCCGACGAGCCTGCTGCCCTCGCTGTTCCGCGCGCTGACCGATGGTGGCCGCGGCACCTTGTCAGGTATCGCGGTGGGCGTGGACGTGCGCAACCAGGGCGACCTCGAACGGATGCCGGAGGCACTGTCGAAGCTGGCCGAGGCCGGCGCCGACGCCGAACTGGTGTTCCTCGATTCCAGCGACGCCGTGCTGCTGAAGCGCTATGCGTATTCGCGCCGGCGCCACCCGCTGTCCGAGGACGGCCGCTCGCTGATCGACGCGCTGGCCGAGGAACGCCGCCGCCTGCGCCCGCTGCGCGCCATCGCCAACCGTTCGATCGACACCAGCGACACCAACGTCCACCAGCTGCGGCGCCTGATCGCCACGCAATACGGCGCGGCGACCGAAGGCCTGACCCTGATGTTCGAGTCATTCGCCTACGGCCGCGGCCTGCCGGCCGACTGCGATTTCGTGTTCGACGCCCGCTGCCTGCCGAACCCGCACTGGGACGCGCGCCTGCGCCCGTTTTCGGGGCTGGACGCACCCGTCCGCGAATTCCTGGATGGGCAGGCGCTGGTGGTACAATACTTGGCTGACATCCGACGCTTCCTCGACACGTGGCTGCCACGCTTCGAAAGTGAAGGCAAGGGGTATCTGACCGTCGCGATCGGCTGCACGGGAGGCAGGCACCGCTCGGTCTATCTGGCCGAACGGCTGGCCGAACAGTACCGCGCCAGCCGCGAGCAGGTTCTCACCTTCCACCGCGAACTCGAGTGACCACGCGCTGCCGATTGGACCGAAACTTGCACCCCATCCGGTGACGCCCGCTTGAACCTGCCCATGACTTCGGCTTCCGCCCTTCGCCAAGACACCCCCGGCCCCGCGGCCGGCATCCTGCTGCTGACGCACGAAGAGATCGGCCGCGCGCTGATCGGCGCCGCCCAGCACGTGCTGCCGCGCCTGCCCTGCCAGCTCGATACCCTGGAAGTCGGCAGCAACGACGATCCCAACGCCATGCTGGCGGCCGCGGCGCGCGCCGCGCGCGCACTCGACCACGGCGGCGGCGTGCTGGTGCTGTCGGACCTGTACGGATCGACGCCCTGCAACATCGCCAACAAGCTCACCAGCCTTGGCGTGCGCGCGCGCTGCGTGTCGGGCCTGAACCTGCCGATGCTGCTGCGCGTGCTCAACTATCCGGACAAGCCGCTCGACGAGCTCGCCGAGGTCGCCGCCAGCGGAGGACGTGGCGGGATCTGCATCGACAAGGTGTAGGAGCCTCGGGATAACCTGCTGCGTTACTCGCCACGTCCCTGTGGCTCGCCCTTCGGGCCGCCTGCGGCGTTCAAACCGGTACTCCCTGCCGGTTTAGTCGCAACGGTTCTCCCGAGACTCCAGCAACGTGGAGTCCTTCTCGATTCCCGGGATTTGGTAACGTAGCGGCATGTCCCTGCCGCCGCCCCGGAACGCCCCGATGCTCGAAAAGGAAATCGTGGTCAGCAACAAGCTTGGCCTGCACGCGCGCGCCTCGGCCAAGCTGGTGCAGCTGGTGCAGCAGTTCCAGTCCACGATCTGGCTGATCAGCGGCGGGCGCGAGGTCAACGCCAAGAGCATCATGGGCGTGATGATGCTGGCGGCCGGCATCGGCACGCTGCTCACGCTGCGCGCGGAGGGGCCGGACGAAACACAGGCGCTGGATGCCGTCGCAGCCCTGTTCGACCGCAAGTTCGACGAGGGCGCATGAGGCGCGCGTTCGCCGGCACCGCCGCCGCGCCGGGCATGGCGCTGGGACGGGTGCGCCTGGAGCGCCCCGCCCGCTTCAGCATCGACACCACGCCGCTGCCCGAAGCCGAGGTCGAAGCCGAAGTCGCCCGGCTGGAACGCGCCTTCGCCGTCGCGCGCGAAGACATGGCCGAGTTGCGCCGCAAGCTGCACGGCTCGCTGGCGCGCGAGGTGGGCGAATTCATCGATGCGCACGCGCAACTGCTGGACGATCCGGAGCTGATCGAGGGCATCCGCGGGATGATCCGCAAGGGCCACTACCGCGCCGCTGCCGCGCTGAAGGCGCAGCGCGACCGCCTGGTCGCGGTATTCGACGCCATGGACGACCCCTACCTGCGCAGCCGCGGCGAAGACGTCGATCACGTGATCGCGCGCGTGCAAAGCGCGCTGGCGCGGCAAGCCAGCAACGAGGAAAAAAAGATCGCGACCCGCGTCGGCGAGATCCTGGTCACCGAAAGCGTGGCGCCCGGCGAACTGGCGCAACTCGCCGGCCACGGCATCCTCGCGGTGGTGGCGGGTTCCGGCAGTCCGTATTCACACAGCGCGATCCTGGCGCGCAGCCTGCACCTGCCGATGCTGGTCAACGTCGGCGACGTGCTGGAAGACCTGCGCGACGGCGACCTCGCGCTGGTGGACAGCGTGCGCGGCGAAGTGGTGGTGCATCCCGCCGCGCAGGACCTCGCGCAATACCGCAACTGGCAGCGCGAGACACTGCGCGAAGGCCAGCGGCTCGCGCAACTGGCGGGCGCAGAAACCCGCACCCGCGACGGCCATGCGCTGCGCCTGTTCGCCAACGCCGAACGCCCCGAGGACATCGAACGCGCACGCAACCTCGGCGTCGCCGGCATCGGCCTGTATCGCACCGAGTTCCTGTTCCTCGCCCACGACGGCCTGCCCAGCGAGGACGAACAGTTCGCCGCGTATCGCGACGCCGTGCTCGGCGCCGGCGGCCTGCCGGTGACCATCCGCACCCTTGACCTCGGCGCCGACAAGGCCGACGCGGCCGGCCTGGTGATGGCGTCGGAACCCAACCCCGCGCTGGGCGTGCGCGGCGTGCGCCTGTCGCTGCAGCAGATCGACGTGTTCGTGACGCAACTGCGCGCGATCCTGCGCGCCAGCTGCTACGGTCCCGTGCGCATCCTGGTGCCGATGATCACCGATGCCACCGAGCTGGCCGAAGTGCGCAGGCTGATCGAGGAATGCGGACGCGACCTCCGCACCGCCGGCCACGAAATCCCGGACCAATTCGAACTCGGCGCGATGGTCGAGGTGCCGTCCGCCGCGATCAACGTGCGCACGCTGCTCGACATCGCCGATTTCCTCGCGATCGGCAGCAACGACCTGACCCAGTACGTGCTGGCGGCCGACCGCAACAACGACCAGGTCGGAAAACTCTATCGCCCGGCACATCCGGCCGTGCTGCGCATGCTGGCCTGGGTGATCAGCAGCGCACGCCGCGCCGGCAAGCCCGTCAGCCTGTGCGGCGAGATCGCGGGCGACCCCGCGTTCGCGCCGGTGCTGGTCGCGCTGGGCCTCGAAGATTACAGCATGGCGGCCGATCGTATCCTCGCCCAGCGCGATGCGCTGTCACGCTGCGACCGCAAGGCGCTGCGCGCGCTGGCGCCGCGCCTGCTGCGCGCGCACGGCAGCGACGGCATTGCGGCGTTGCTGCAGACGGCAACAGCGTCCGCCTGAGCACATCACGCTGGCGGCCGGTTCAGGCACCGCGTTTATCATCGACCCACCCCGCCCTCGGAGACACGCCATGTCACGCCGACTGCTTTGCGCCACCCTGGCTGCGCTGCTCGCCGCACCCGCCGCGTTCGCCGCCAACGGCAACGCCAGCCTGACGATCTACCACGCCGACAACGACGCGCTGTTTTCAGGCGCCTCGCAGGGCACGCTCGATGCCGGCCACGCGCTGGTGCACGAAAGCCGCGCGCTCGCCATTGCCGCGGGCAATCACGAACTTCGCATCGGCGGCCTGCCGGCGACGCTCGATCCCGAAGCGTTCGCGGTCGGATTCGGCAGCGGCCCTGCGGTCGACGTGCTCGGACAGCGCGTGGTGCTCGCCAACGCCAGCGCCAACGGCGCATTGGACGGCGCGATTGGATCCGAAGTGAGTGTGTCGACGGATTCGCGCGGCGATACTGCGCTCGGGCCGCAATTCAGCGGCGAATTGCTGGGCGCATCCGACGCGGGCCTGCTGGTGCGCACCGCCGACGGCAAGCTGCATTTCATACACCAGTACGCATCCATCACCCTGCCCGCCGATTCCGTTTCCGGCGGCAGCAGCGTGCTGCTGGACGTGGACGCCAAAACCTCCGGCAACCGCGATGCCCTGTTGACCTACACCACGTCGGGGCTGGGCTGGCGCGCGTCCTACACGGCAACGCTCGCCGACGGCAGCGGCTGCCGCATGCAGTTCAAGCCGGAAGCCAGCATCGCCAACCGCAGCGGACGGGACTATGCGGGCGCCACGATCAAGCTGGTCGCGGGGCAACCCAACCTTGGTGGTGGCGGCGTGCGGATGTACAGCAGGGCGGCTGCTCCGCCGCCGCAGGAAATGAGCGCGATGGTGATGCCGGTGCAGGCGTCGCTCGGCGACTACCGCAGCTTTACCCTGCCCGGCAAGGTCAACCTGCCGAACGGCACCGTGACGCTGACGCCGCTCTACGCCACGCAAATCCTGGCGTGCGCACGCCGGTACGTCGTGGAGGATGGCGGCACGTATTTCCCGCCCAAACCGAACACCAACGATTATGGCGCGCAGGACTACCGCGACCGCGCGATCACGAGCACGCTCGCCTTTACCGCGCCCGATGCCTTGCCCGCCGGCACCCTGCGCGCGTGGATCCATGACCGTGACGGCGCGCCGACCCTGCTCGGCGAAGGCGGCGTCGCCGACACGCCGAAAGGCCAGGACGTTTCCGTGCAGCTCGGCCAGAGTTTCGACCTGCGCGCCAGCCGCGAACGCACCGCATTCCATGTCGATGCGGGCGCACACAGCATGAGCGAATCGTACAAAATCACGCTCACCAATGGCGGCGACACCGCACGCACGGTGACGGTACGCGACCACCCGAACCGCTGGCGCCAGTGGACGCTCGCCTCATCCAACCTCAAGCCTGCGAAACAGACCACGCAACTGCTCGAATTCGAAATTCCGGTGCCGGCCCAAGGCAACGCGACGCTCACCTACACAGTGAAATACACTTGGACCGCGAAAGATATGTAGGAGCGCGTCGTGCGCGCGACTCGGGCCCGGGAAAGCACGACCCAACAACGTCGTCGTTCCGGGCCCGTTCCCGGCCCCATCGGGGACGGAACCCGGACTGCGTTTGCAGAATTGCAAACGCGAACGCCGAAGGCGGCCAGGGTGCTCTTGGCCATGGATGGCGCGAGTAATCCGGTTTAGTTTTTCCATATGACCAACCTTCGAGTGTAGACATGCTGGACACCATCGACCACGACCACGGCATCCGCGAACTGCGCCTGGCACGACCGCCGGTCAACGCGCTGAATCCGGAACTGGTCGCCGCGCTGCAACAAGCCCTGCAACGCGCACCCGGCGAAGGCGCCGAGGCACTGGTGCTGTCGGGTGCACCCGGCCTGTTCTCGGCCGGCCTCGACATCCCGACCCTGCTGCAGCTCGATCGCGATGCGATGCGCGCGTTCTGGCGCGACTTCTTCGGCGTGTGCGCGGCGCTGGCGTGCTCACCCATTCCCATCGCCGCCGCGGTCACCGGGCACAGCCCCGCCGGCGGCGCGGTGCTCGCGATCTATTGCGACTATCGGGTGATGGCACACGGCGACTTCAGGATCGGCCTCAACGAAGTGCAGGTCGGACTGACCGTGCCCGACTGCATCCAGGCCGCATTGCGCCGCCTGATCGGCGTTTACCGCGCCGAACGCCTGCTCGTCGTCGGCGCGATGCTGGAGGCCAACGCCGCGCTCGCCGCGGGCATGGTCGACGAACTGGCCGACGTCGAGCAGGTCGTGCCGCGCGCCATCGCGTGGCTGCAACCCCTGTTGCAACTGCCGCGCCGCGCGATGCTCACCACCCGCGCGCTGGCGCGCGCCGATGTCACACGCCTGTTCGATGACCCGTCAACCCTCGGCATCGAGGCCTTCCTCGACGGCTGGTTCGCGCCGGAAGCACAGGCCACATTGCACGCACTGGTCGAACGCTTGCGCAGCAAGAGATGACGCATCACACCGAAGGCGTGAACCGGCGCCACGGTCTGCTTGTCATCAGTGCATGTCTCAAGTCGACTGGAAGCCGTCCTCGATGAGTAATGAACGGACGGCCGCTTTCGATTCAGTAGGGTGCGATTGGTACACCCAATAGCTTGGCGTATGCGGCGACACGCACGAATGATGCAGATGTGCTCATCTGTACGGCAATCTCAAATGACGGGTAACCACATGGCCAAGGCCATGAGCGTTGCCAACAACACGGGTGGTGTGATCAAGAGACCGATCTTCATGTACTGCCCCCAGCCGATCTTGTGGCCCTTGGTTGCCAGCACATGCAGCCAGAGGAGCGTGGCGAGACTGCCGATCGGCGTGAACTTGGGGCCGAGATCGTTGCCGATGATGCTCGCGTAGACCATCAGCTCGCGCGTCGTTCCTGCAAGTTGCGCGTGGTCGATGGCCAGCGCGCTGACCAGCGTCGAGGGCATGTTGTTCATCACGGATGCGAGCGCAGCCGACAGGAATCCGGTGCCGACGGTGGCGATCAGGTTGTTCTGTCTGGCAAGCCAATGCAAGGCCGCAACGCCGTAGTCCGTTAGCCCTGCGTTGCCGAGTCCGTAGACGACAATGTACATGCCGAGGGAAAACAGCACGATCTGCCACGGTGCGTGACGCACCGCCGAGGCAACGGAAACCGTCGCGCCTCTGCCAACACGCCACCAGCGGCCCGCGATGACCATGAGCACGAATGCGGCCAAGCCGGTAACCAGTGCCGTCGGAACGCCGAATGGGGCGCTTATGAAATAGGCAATGATCAGTACCGCGAGCAATGGAAACGCCGCACGAAAGACCAGCTTGTCTTTGATGGCGGAGGAAGGCGGATCAAGCCGGGCCGTGTCATAGCGCACGGAGAGACGGCGGCCGAGTGCAATCCAGAGCACGATCAACGAGGCTGCGAGCGACACCAGGTCGATCGGCACCATCACTGCGGCATACCGACCAAAGCCGATGTTGAAGTAGTTGGCCGTCACGATGTTGACGAGGTTGGACGTGACCAGCGGCAAACTGGTGGTGTCGGCAATGAAGCCGGTGGCGATGATGAACAGCAGCGCGGCGCTGGGGGGAAACTCCAGTCGCACCAGGATCACGACCACGATGGGTGTCAACAGCAGTGCAGCGCCATCGTTGGCGAACAGTGCTGCGATGATCGCGCCAAGCACGACGACCAAGGGAAACAGCAAGCGGCCGCGGCCCTTGCCCCAACGCGCCACGTGCAGGGCGGCCCAGCTGAAAAAGCCGGCCTGATCCAGCAGCAGCGAGATGATGATCAGTGCAACGAAGGTGAAAGTCGCATCCCAGACGATGTGCCACACGACGGCAACGCCCGCCCAACCCACGACGCCGGTGAGCAAAGCGACGACGGCGCCCGCCAGCGCGCTCCACCCAATGCCAAGCCCCTTGGGCTGCCAGATCACCAGGATCAGGGTGGCGATGAATATGGCGAGTGCGAGCACGCGGCAACCTTTGACTCAGCAGTCACTGGAACAGATAAGGGTTGGAGTCCGCGCCGGTTGCAACGACCGCGCAGCAGCCGGCGACGCGCGTGTGGCGGGTTCGCGTCATCTCGCGCATGGTGTTCATGGAACCGATCGGATTCAACGGGTCGGGTTCTGCCAGTGGCGCGCATCCGCCAGCAACTCGCGTACCCGTTGCTCGATGTCATCCCTGACTTGCCGAAACGCGTCGTCGGAGAGCAATTTCGGATCGGGCAAGTCCCAGTCCAGGCGCCGGCTGGCCGGCAACCAAGGACAGGCATCACCGCACCCCATGGTGACCAATGCGTCCACGACCTGCCCTTCAAACGCACTCAAGGGTTTCGAGACGTGGGCCGAGAGGTCGCAACCGCATTCCGCCATCAGCGCGACCGCGCGCGGATTGACCATTTCGGCAGGCCGGGAGCCGGCGGAAAAGGCCTCGATCTGGCCTGCGCCGTACTTGCGCGCGAAGCCTTCGGCCATCTGGCTGCGGCAAGCGTTCTCGACACAGACAAACAGCACCCGCGGCAAGCGACTCATCCGCACGACCCGCCACTGCAGCAGCTACCGCCGGCCTTCGTGGACACGGCAGCAGTACCGCAGCACACAGCGCCGGCCTGTTCGTGCTCAGGTGTCGAATACGTCGTGGCTTCGCCATGGGTGTGGAAGGTTTCCCAGCGCACGCCCTGCGGGTCCTCCGCCCAATACTTGTCCGAGTGCGCGTAGCAGCATGTGGTGCCGCGCTCGGCCAGGGCGACCTTGTCCGCGGCCAACAGGCGGTCGCCGATCGCCTGCAATTCCGCGTCGTCGTCGGCTTGCAGTCCCAGATGATCGACGCCTGGCGCACCGCCGCGTTGCGAGATCGCGAAATTGACGCGCGGGTCGTCCAGCATCCACTTGGCGTAGTCCGGCTTGCGTACGCTCGGGGCCGTCCCGAACAGGGTGGAATAGAAGCCGATGCTGGCATCGAGATCGTTGACGCTGACGTGTACATGGAACCGTTTCATGGGTGTTTCCTCTTGGTGGTGGTGCACGCTGGTGCACAGGTACTGGTGGGCTCGCCGCAGCAGTTTTCGGTGAGGAACGCGAGCAAGGCATTCATGCGCCGGTAGTCGGCGCGGCAGCGGATGCTGCGGCCCTCGCGCGTATCGCGAACGAGGCCGGCATGGCGCAGGATGTTCAAGTGTGCCGTCAGGGTGGGACCTGGCAGCTTCAGCCGGTCGGCAACTGCGCCTACGGGCAAGCCGGCTTCACCCGCCTGCACCAGCAGGCGATAGATCGCCAAGCGGCTGTCCTGAGCCAATGCGCTGAGCGACTGCACGACTTCATAATGTTTCATAGTTTCAAATATATGAAACTATTAGTTGCCCGTCAAGCACATCGCGCGCTCGGGAACTGGTCAGTCCTCTGGGACGTTCGGGGCCGATCACAAACCTTAACGTATTTGCTTCGATCCCCGCTCTCATCGACCACAAGTGCACTGCGGGATTGCGAATGCCTCAATGCCCCGCGCCACCGCCGCCACGCCGCTGGATGAAGGGCGGCTTGGCCAGCCACACGACCGCGATCATGGCGAGGAAGCCGACGCCCAATCCATCCATGATGTGGTTGAAGGAAATCTGCGTGGCCTGTTGGGTGATGACGCCGTTGATGCCTTCGAGGTAGGGCCGCAGCGCGCCATCCATCGCGGCCACGCTGTGGCGCACTTCGGCGCTGAAGGGGTTGATGTGTTCGGCCAGGTTGGCGTGGTTGGTCACGCCGCCGCGCGCCCACAGGTAGGTCACGATGGAGACGGCGAAGCTCGCGCCGACGGTGCGCAGGAAGGTGGCCGATCCGGAACCTTCCGCGATTTCCGGGCCTTCCAGGTCCGACAGCAGGATGGTCAACACCGGCAGGAAGAACAGCGCGATGCCGAGGCCCATCAGCAATTCGGTCAAGGCCACGGCGGCGAAGTTGACTTCGGTGTTGAAACTGCCGAAGCGGAAACAGACCAGCCCGATCACCACGAATGAGCCCGACGCCAGCCAGCGCAGGTCGAACTTGTGCGCGTACTTGCCGACCCAGAAGGTCAGGATGATCGGGATCACGCCGATCGGCGCCACCGCCAGGCCCGACCACAGCGCGGTGTAGCCGAGCGTGTTCTGCAGCCACAGCGGCAGCATCAGCGAGATCGAGAAGAACAGCGCGAAACTCAGCACCAGCGCGATCGTGCCGGCCGCGAAGTTGCGGTGCCGGAACAGGCGCAGGTCAACCAGCGGTTCCTCGTCGGTCAATTCCCAGATCACCCACACCGCCAGCGAGATCGCCGCGATGATCGCAAGCGTCACGATGAACGTGGAATGGAACCAGTCGAGCTCGTTGCCCTTGTCGAGCAGGATCTGCAGCGAGCCGACGCCGAGGATCAGCGTGACCACGCCCACCCAGTCGATGCGCGCACGCCGCAACTGTTCGACGCGCTTGCCCATTTGTGCAAGGACCACGCTGCCCGCGAACAGGCCAATGGGCACGTTGATGAAGAAGATCCAGCGCCACGAATACGAATCGGTGATCCAGCCGCCCGCGACCGGACCCACGATCGGTGCGACAACGGTGATCATGCTGATGATCGCCAGCGCCATGCCGCGTTTTTCGCGCGGGTAGATCGACACCATCAGGCTTTGCGTGATCGGGTACATCGGCCCGCACACCGCGCCCTGCAGGGTGCGGAACAGCACCAGCATCGACAGGCTGGTGGCCACGCCGCACAGGAACGAGAACAGCGAGAACAGCAGCACCGCCCACACGAACACCTTGACCTCGCCGAAGCTGCGGGAAAGAAACCCGGTCATCGGCAGCGTGATCGCCTGGCACACCGTGAACGAGGTGATCACCCAGGTCGATTGGTCCTGGCTGGCGCCGAGGTTGCCGGCGATGGTCGGCAGCGACACGTTCGCGATGGTCATGTCCAGCACCTGCATGAAGGTGCCGAGCGACAGCCCGATCGTCGCCAGCGCGAGGCTGGCGGGGCGGAATTCGCCGAAGGACTTGAGTACCGTGGAAGCGTTTGAAGCCATGTGCCGTGGTGGAAAGTCAGTCCATGGATGGACGTTCTGGCGCTTGAGCAGCGGGCGTCGCAACGGATGCAGAACGACTCGACGAAGCCGCGATCAGGGACGATCGCATATCAATGCCCGGAACTTGCCGCCGGCCCGCCCTGCTTCATGAACGGCGGCTTGGCCAGCCACACCACCGCGACCAGCCCGAGGAAGATGAAACCGAGCGCGTCGAACAACTGGTTGAAGGAAATCTGCATCGCCTGCTGGCTGATCATGCCGTTGACCTCGGCAGCGTAACGCTGCAGGTGGCCGCCCGCAGCGGCGATGCCGTCGCGCACGTCGGAACTGTAGGCGTTGATGTGCTCGACGAGGTTGGCGTGGTTGAGCACGCCGCCGCGCGTCCAGATATACGTGGTGATCGAGGCCGAGAAGCTGCCGCCGACCGAGCGCAGGAACGTCGCGAGGCCCGAGCCTTCCGAAACTTCCGGGCCTTCGAGGTCCGACAGCAGGATGGTCAGGATCGGCATGAAGAACAGCGCGACGCCGAGGCCTTGGAGCAGTTGCGCCATGGCGACGTGGTAGAAATCCACCTCGACATTGAAACGCCCGCGCATGAAGCAGGTCAGCCCCATCACGACGAACGCCATCGCCGCCAGCCAGCGCAGGTCGAAGCGGGTCGCGTACTTGCCGACCCAGAATGTCAGCAGCACCGGGATCACCCCGATCGGCGCGGTCGCCAGCCCCGCCCAGATCGAGGTGTAGCCGATCGTGTTCTGCAGCCACAGCGGCACCAGCAGGCCGATCGAGAAGAATGCGGCGTAAGCCAGCACCAGCGCCAGCGTGCCGGCCGCGAAATTGCGGTGGCGGAACAGGCGCAGGTCCACGATCGGTTCGTCGTCGGTCAATTCCCAGATCAGGAACACCGTCAGCGACACCGCCGAGATGATCGCCAGCGCCACAATCATGGGCGAACGGAACCAGTCGAGTTCATTGCCCTTGTCCAGCAACACCTGCAGCGAACCGACGCCGAAGACCAGCGTGATCAATCCAACCCAGTCCACGCGCGCCTTGCGCAATTGTTCGACGCGCCCGCCAAGCTGCCCCGCCACGACCGAGCTTGCGAACAGGCCGATGGGCACGTTGATGAAGAAGATCCATTCCCACGAATAGGTTTCGGTGATCCAGCCGCCCAGCACCGGGCCGGCGATCGGCGCGACCACCGTCACCATGCCCAGGATCGCCAACGCCATGCCGCGTTTCTCGCGCGGATAGATCGACACCAGCAGGCTTTGCGTGATCGGATACATCGGCCCTGCGACCGCGCCCTGCAGCACGCGGAACAGCACCAGTTCGTCCATGCTGGTGGACAGGCCGCACAGCAGCGAGCACAGCGAGAACAACGCGGTCGCCCACACGAACAGCTTGACCTCGCCGAAGCGCCGCGACAGGAACCCGGTGAGCGGCAGCGCGATCGCGTTCGACACCGCAAACGAGGTGATCACCCAGGTCGATTGCGTGAGGCTGGCGCCGAGGTTGCCTGCAATGGTCGGCAACGACACGTTGGCGATGGTGATGTCCAGCACCTGCATGAAGGTCGCCAGCGACAAACCCATCGTCGCCAGCGGCAGGCTGGCCGGCCGGAATTCGCCGAAGCTCCCGGCCGTCGCGGTGGCTGCATTGGATGCCATGCAAGTCCTGCAAGATAAAGTGGGGTCAGCCGGAGCTCAGGGACGGTCGCACTTCAATGCGCCGCGCCACCACTGTTGGCGTGGATGATCTTCGCGATCAGGGCATCCGCCTCGGCGCGGTCGTGCGCGTACACGTCGGTGCTGAACACCGGCTTCTGCGGCGGCTGCTGCGACAACATCGCGCCCTGCTGGTTGTGCAGGTTCACCTCAACGTCCATCGACAGGCCGATCCGCAGCGGGTGCTTGTCGAGTTCCTTGTCGTCGAGCGCAATACGCACCGGCAGGCGCTGCACGATCTTGATCCAGTTGCCCGAGGCGTTCTGCGCCGGCAGCAGCGAGAATGCGCTGCCGGTGCCGATCCCCAGCCCTTCGACGCGACCGTGGTAGGTCACCGAACTGCCGTAGATGTCGGAGGTCAGCTTCACCGGCTGGCCAATGCGCATGTGTTGGAGCTGGGTTTCCTTGAAGTTGGCATCCACCCACACCTGGTGCAGCGGCACCACCGCCATCAGCGGCGTGCCGGGCTGCACGCGCTGGCCTACCTGCACCGTGCGCTTGGCGACGTAACCCGATACCGGCGCCACCAGCGTGGTGCGCTGGTCGTTCAACCACGCCGCGCGCACCTTGGCCGCCGCGGCCTTCACGTCGGGGTGCGTGGCGATCTGCGTGTCCGAAACCAAGGCGTCGGTGGTGGCGAGCTGCGCCTGCGCCGCAGCCAGCGCGCTCTGCGCAGTGGTCAGGGCGTCGCGCGCATGCGCCAGTTCCTCGGCGGAAATCGCGCCCGATGCGGCGAGACCCTTGCGGCGCTGGAAGTCGGCCTGCGCCTGTTTCACCACGGCTTCGCGCGCGGTCACGTCGGCCTTCGAGGTGTGCACCGTGCTGTACAGGCCGCGCACCTTGCGCACGGTCTGCGCCAATGCCGCTTCGGCTTCGGCCAGCGCAACGTCGGCATCGGCCGGATCCAGTTTCACCAGCGGCTGGCCTTCGCGCACGAAATCGTTGTCGTCGGCGCCGATGCTGACCACCGTGCCCGGCACCTGCGGCGTGATCTGCACCACGTTGCCGCCGACATACGCATCGTCGGTGCCCTCGTACCAGCGCCCGACCAGGAAGTGGTAGAGCGCCCACACGATCGCGATGATCACGATGACGCCGACCAGGCCGCGCAGCATCAGGCGACGCTTGCGCAGGCGTTTGCGCTTCAGTTGTCCCGCGGCATCGTCTTCGGTGACGGGATTGGGATTGATGGGCGAAGTCATCGGATGGCCTTGGATTCGGATGGGGTGTCAGGCGTGGCAGCCAGCGACGGGGCATCGCTGGCGGGTTCAAAACCGCCGCCGAGCGCCTCGTTCAACATGGCCCACGCATTGCTGCGACGGGTTTGCAGGGATGCCAGCTGCTGTTCCGCGGTGATCAGCGCCTGGCGCACGCTCAGCGCTTCAAGGAAATTGCCGACGCCGGCGCGGTAGCGCTGCATCGCCAGCGTGTAGGCATCCTCGGCGCTGGCGCGCGCGGACTCGGCATCCTGGACCTGCGACTCCAGCGAGTGCAGGTCGCCGGCTTGCGTCGCGACCTGGTTGATCGCGTGCACCAGCGTCTGGTTGTACTGCGCCACCGCGATGTCGCGCGCCGCGTCCTTGCCGGCGAGATTGGCGCGCAGCGCGCCGCCTTCGAAGATCGGCAGGCTCAGCGCCGGTGCAATCGTGTAGAAGCGGTTGGTCAGCGAGAACAGGTTCAACGACGACGGTGCAATCAGGCCCGCCAATGAACTGATGCCGAGGTTGGGCAGGAACTTCGCTTTCGCCGACTTGATGTCCTCGCCCGCGGCCTCGACCCGCCAGCGCGCGGCCACCACGTCGGGGCGCCGGCCCAGCAGGTCGGCCGGCAAATCGCTCGGCAACGCCAGCGCGGGAATCGCCGGCAACGCCGGGCGGGCTATCGACAGCGCGCGGTCCGGACCCTTGCCGAGCAGCGCGGCCAGCACCAGGCCGCCGGTGTGCACGGCATTGTCGGCGGCTTCGAGATGTGCACGATCGCTGGCGGCTTCGCCCTCGATGCGCGCCAGCGAGAACTTGCTGTCGATGCCGTTGGTGACGCGCTTTTGGGTGAGCTTCAGGAAATCCTCGGCGCGCTGCAATTCCGCCTGCGCGAGATCGCGCTGCGCGTACGCGCCGGCCAGGTCGAAATACGCCTGCACCACGTCGGCCGAAAGTTTCAGGCGCGCCGCCTGTGCATCGACTTCCGCCGCGCGTGCGTTGCCGACCGCGGCCTGCCACGCTGCGCGCTTGCCGCCCCACAGGTCGAACTCCCATTTGAAACTGAGGTAACCGTAGCGGATGACGCCGAAATGTCCGGAAGCGATCGGCGGCAGCAGCGGCGGCACCCGCGCACCCGCGGCGCTCGCACCGGCGTTCAAGGTGGGTTTGCGCGTCGCGTCGGCGGCACCGGCCACAGCCAGCGCGGCGGCGACCCGCGCATCCGCCAGCGCCATGTCGGGATTGCCGGCGAGCGCTTCATTGACCAGCCGGTCGAGCTGTGGATCAGCGGCGGCTTTCCACCAGTCGGATTGCGGCCACGCCGCGACATCCTTGTGCACGCCGGCAAGACTGTGCTCGGCATGTAGGCTGGCGGGATCGGTGGCAGCCACGGTTGGATGCAGGCCGCCCGTGCTGGCGCAGCCGCTCAACAGCGCCGCGCCCAGAAGGACGGGAAGGAAACCGCGATGCACGGAATGCAGGGAGTTCATGGCCATGGATGTCCGATTGGATCAGGAGCCCGCCAGACGCTGGCGCTCCGCGCGCAGGTGCTCGAGCAGGCGCACCAGCAAATCGTGCAACTGGCGACGCTCGTCCTGGTTGATGTCGCTGAAGGCGCGCTCGGCGGCAGCGTTGCCGCCGGCGATCATCCGTGCGTGCACGTCGCGCCCGGCGGGGGTCAGTTCCAGTTGCAGCGCGCGCCGGTCGGTGGGGTCAGGCACGCGTTGCAGGTAACCCAGCTGTTCCAGCTTGTCGAGCAGGCGCGTCATGGCGCCGGGGTTGTAATTGAGCGCCCGGGCCAGCTCTCCCGGCGTCGTGGGGCCGGTATCCCCCAGCTTCTTCAGCGCCAGGAACTGGCTGAAATTGAGCTCCAGCCCGGCATCCACCAGAGCCTGTTCGATGCCGAGCACGATCTCGCCACGGACCTGCCCGATCAGGCGGCACAGGCCAAACGATGATTCAGGGGTGGCGGCGGCGTTTTGCACGCCGCGGATAATATGGCCGAAACAGTAATTGTCAAGGCAATTATATCTGTGGCAATATTTTCACCACGTTCAGATACGTCCACGCCCACCATGCAGCACGGCTTTTACACACTTCCGCCTTGTGTTCCGCTGCAAGCGGCCCAGATTGGGTAGGCAGGGAAACACCCGGGCCGTGACGGCCCAAAGGACGATGATGTCTTGCAGATGCGGGAGGTGGCTCGCGGTCCTGCTGGCCCTTCCCTTGGCGGCCCACGCCGCCGGCTTCGACGTGGCCGTGGGCCCCAGCGTGACCTCGTCGGAACGGACCACCAGCGCGGTGTTCGCCGACGTATACGGCGATCATCCGGCGGACGGGCGAGTCCAATTCGAACCCATCGGCACCTTGGGCTGGATCGATTCACGCAACACCCGCTCCGACGATCTGCACCACGAGGTGTTCCTTGCAGGCGGCGGCGTGCGGATCGTGTCGCCCAGCCATCACTGGTTTGTCAGCGAACAAATCGCCACGACCAGCACGCGCACCGATGCGCTCTCCAGCCGCTTCGAATTCATGACCAGCGGCGGCTGGCAGGACGGACATTTCATCGTGATGCTGCGGCACATCTCCAACGCGCACATCCTCGGCGGCGGCAAGAATCTCGGCGAGACGATGCTGCTTGCGGGCATCCGGTTCTAGTCACCCGTCGCCACCGGCCGTGCCGGATCACTCACCCACCCGCTCCACGACGGTGCGAACAGCCGCGACCCGGTCAGCCCAGCCGCTTCCATGGCCAGCAGGTTGTGGCAAGCGGTGACGCCGGAGCCGCACATGTGGATGACGTTGCGCGGATCGCGGCCCGCCAGCACCGAAGCGAATTCAGCGTGTAACGCAGCCGCCGGTTTGAAGCGGCCGTCCGCATCCAGGTTTTCTGAAAACGGCCGGTTGCGTGCGCCCGGCACATGCCCGCCAACGCGGTCGATCGGCTCGGAATCGCCGCGGAAGCGCGGTGCGGCGCGCGCATCCAGCAGCAGCGTTGCAGCATCGGTGCGCCGGCGTTCAAGCTCCGGGTAATACATCACCGCGTGCGTGTCGATCGCCAGCGTCACGGCCGGCGCGGCGGGTTTCGCCACTGCGCCGGATTCGACCGGCAGCCCGGCCTCGCGCCACGCGCGCCAGCCACCATCCAGCACCGCCGCGTCGATGCCCGCGGTGCGCAGCATCCACCATGCACGCGCGGCAGCGAGTGCACCGCCCGCATCGTCGTAGGCCACCGCGCGCATGCCGCGCCGCCAACCCCAGCGCGACAGGGTGCGCGCAAACACCGGCACGTCCGGCAACGGATGCCGGCCGAGGCCCTGTTTCGACAAATCGGACAAGTCACGATCGAGGCTTGCGTACACCGCGCCCGGAACATGGGCTTCGCGGTAATCGCGTTCGCCCTTGCCTGGATCGGCGAGCTCGAAACGGCAATCGACGATCAACACGGATCCGCGCGGCCACGCCGTCAGTTCGCTTGCACCCACCAGCACATGCATCGCATTCATTCGATTCGTCCCATCCTGCGCAGCAGATTCACCAGCATCGACGCCGTCGCGCCCCAGATGCGCGGCTCGACATCCGCATATTCATACACCTTCCGGGTTCCCCATGGCGAGTGGTAATCGACCCAGCGCAGGTTGCCGGCATCCAGCAGGAATGCCAACGGCACTTCGAAGAGCCTCGCGACTTCATCGGGCTGCGGCGCCAGCACGGCATCCGGCGGAATGCGCGCGACCACCGGCGTGACGTTGAAGCCGCTGACCGTCTCGAAGCGGTCGAGATACCCGAGCGGCTCGGCCACACTCGGGTCCAGCGCGATTTCCTCGCGGCTTTCGCGCAAGGCCGTCGCGACAGCGCCGGCATCGTCGCCGTCGGCGCGGCCGCCGGGGAAACTCACCTGCCCGCCGTGGAGCGGCAGATCGGCACGCCGCAGCGTGAATACCACGCGCGGTTGCGGTGTGGCGCGGATCGCCAGCAGCACGGCCGCTTCGGTGCGCGGCGCATCGCCGATGAGCTCGACCAGGTAGTCGTGGTTCCAGGCGGGCGGCGCGGGCGGCGCGTCCAGCGGGTGCAACGCGTGCACCACCTGTTCCACGGAGTCCATCATGGCCGGGCCGGCGGGCGCAACGGTTGCACCGATCGCATCCAGTGCCGGCGCTCGTCATCGCTCATCGCGCTCCAGTGGGCGATCTCGCCCAGCGTGCGCCGGCAACCTTCGCACAAGCCATCCGCACCCATGCGACAGATGCCCACGCATGGACTGGCCGGCGGCGATGCGCTGGGATGGGGCGGTTCACGGATCATGTGCACAGGGTAGCGCAGCCGCGCTGAACACCCGTGCGACCCTGCTCCACGGAACATCACGGGAAACCTGCCTTACGGCTTGACATCCAGCAGGTGGATGTCGAACACCAGCGCTTCGTTCGGCCCGATGCGCGGAGGTTCGCCGCGGATGCCATAGGCTTGGTCCGGCGGGATGAACACCTGCCAGTGATCGCCGACATGCATGCGGGTCATGATCTCGCGCCAACCCGGAATCATCATCCTGACCGGATACACCACCGGCTTGCCGCGATCCTCGGTGTTGTCGAAGACCGTGCCGTCGAGGAATGCGCCGCGATACTGCAATGTGACTTCGCTCTCGATCGTCGGGCTGCGGTCACCACTGCCGCCGTCGAGCACCTTGTACTGCACGCCCGAAGGCAGGGTCACGACGCCTGCCTTCTTCCCGTTCTCGGCGAAGAAGGTGCGTGCTTTCTGCAGGTTCGCGGCGGCCAATTTCTCGAAGGCAGCGCGTGCCTCGGCGATCATCTGCTGCTGCATCGCCTGGATCACCTGCTGCATGACCTGCGGGGAATACTGGGGTTGCTTGCGCGAATAGCCGTCCTGCACGCCACGCAGCACTGTCGCGATGTCCACGTCGGGTTTGCGCCGGCCGAGGTCGAGGCCGGCTTCGTAGCCCAGTGCATAGGAGAGTTCGGCGCGATGGTCAGCCGGTGCCGCCGAGGCCTTGGGCGGTTGCGCGATGGCACGGCCGAGCGGCCACAGCGCGCCCGCCACCAGCACCACCGCGATGACGATCCAGTTCATGTCCCTACGCATGCCCATACGCATTCCTGTCCGCCGCAACCTTGCACCTGCGCCTCTGCGCACTGCCTGTTTTGAGCCTGCGGGACCCCGAAAGGTTCCCTGTCAATGCCCGCCACGATACTTCAGTTCACCCGCCGTGACCCGCAAATCCAGCCGGTTTTCCGGCGGGGCCAGCGGGCAGGTCGCGTACGGCGTGAAGGCACAGGGTGGGTTGTAGGCCTGGTTGAAATCCAGCACGAGTTTGCCGTCGCTGGGCATGTCCGCATACAGGAAACGCGCCGCCCCGTAGGTTTCCTTGCCGGACGTGCGGTCGGCGAAGATCAGGAACAGTTGCGTATCAGAGGGCGTCTCCAGCACCGGGTACAGCTCGCAACGTTGTCCGTCGCGCTGGAACACCGCCTTGCCGGGCGCAGGATAGTTCTCGATGGTGCCGATCACGGTGCCGGTTGCGAGCTGGAACGGCGGATCGAGCGGCTGCCAGTCGGCGACGATCCGCCATGCGGGATCGACCGGGAAACATTCGATGCCGGTGAAGCCCGTGCGCGTCAAGGCTTCGCTGTCGCGCACGCGCAACCCCTTCCTGCCGCTGCGGTCGATGGCGACGAAATTGACGCTGCCGAAGGCGACCGTGGTGGGCGCGGCATGGCTGTCGTCCAGCAACACCGCGCTCGGCGCCGGCTTGCCGCCGATCGTCGCACCGCTCGCAGGTGCGAGTGCAATCGACAGCGTGCCGTCATCCGCCCACGTCACCGTACCGAGATGCGCCGGCGCCTTCGCCAGCACGATGTCGTTGTCCGCCGCGCTGCCGATGCGGTTCACACCCGGCTTCAGCCATTCGAGCCCGACCAGGCTCAACCAGCCGTTGGGCGCCGTCAGCCTTTCGATGCGACCGGCGTGCCAGCGCTCGATTTCCTGCGAATAGGCCTCATCGAGTTTCGCCATCGCCTCACCTTCCCCGCAGGAACAATCTGTCCAGTTCCGCAACCGACAACTGTGTCCAGGTCGGCCTTCCGTGGTTGCACTGGCCGGAACGTTCGGTCGCTTCCATTTCGCGCAGCAACGCGTTCATCTCCGGAATGGTCAGGCGTCGATGCGCGCGCACCGACCCATGGCACGCCATGGTCGAAAGCAGTTCGTTCTGCAGTTCTTCCAGCCGCCGCGAATTGCCGTGCTCGGCGAGTTCGGCCAGCACGTCGCGCGCGAGCTGCGCAGCATCCGCACCTTCCAGCAAGGCAGGAATCCGGCGCGCGGTGACCTGGCGCGGACCGCTGCGATCCAGCTCGAACCCGTAACCCGCCAGGGTTTCCGAATATTCCTCGGCGGCGGCGGCTTCGCGCTCGCTGACCGCGATCGCTTCGGGCACCAGCAAATGTTGCGAACGCACCTGGTTGGCGTCGCGTGCCGCCTTCAGTTTTTCGTAGGTCACCCGTTCGTGCGCGGCGTGCATGTCCACCAGCACCAGTCCGTGCGCATTCTCGGCAAGGATGTAGATGCCCGCGAGCTGCGCCAGCGCGTAGCCCAGGGGCGGCGCCTCGCCCGCTTCGGTTTCCGGCAGGCGCATGGCTTGCGCAGCCGAACCGCTACCCACTCCCAGCAACGCGGCATACGGATCCGCCTGCGCTTCGCGCACACCCAGCCCGAACTGGCGCGGCGGCGCCGTCATGTACGTCGATGTCGCGTACGTCGCCACACCTCGCATATGCAGCGCTTCCGGCACCGGCGCGGGTTGCGTCGCGCGCTCACCTGCGCGCGCATCCGCCACCGCATCGTGCAGCGCGTGATACAGGAAATCGTGCACCAGCCGCGCGTCGCGGAAGCGCACTTCGCGCTTGGCCGGATGCACGTTGACATCGACCGCGGCCGGATCGAGTTCCAGGAACAGCACGAAAGCCGGATGCCGGCCGTGGTACAGCACGTCCTCGTAGGCCTGGCGCACCGCATGCGCCACGCTCTTGTCGCGCACCAGCCGCCCGTTGACGTGGAAATACTGCTGGTCGGCTTGCGCGCGCGAAGCGGTTGGCAACCCGATCCAGCCGCCCAGCCGCAGGCCTGCCGCCACATGCTCGATGCGCAGGCAGTTCTGCGCGAACGTCTCGCCCAGCAGCGCGCTCGCACGCTGCAGGCACGCCGATTCATCGGCCGCGGGCTTCAGCATTCGTACCGGCTTGCCGTCGTGGCTGAGCCGGAACTCGACATCCGGCCGCGCCAATGCCAGCGAACGCACCAGTTCGTCGATGTGGCCGAACTCGGTGCGCTCGGCCCGCAGGAACTTGCGCCGCGCCGGTACCGCATGGAAAAGATCGCGTACCTCGACGGTGGTGCCGACCGGATGCGCGGCCGGCTGCGGCGTGCGCGCACCCTGCGCATCGATCCGCGTGCCGTGCGCATCGGCCGCGCGTCGCGAGGTGATCGACATCCGCGACACCGAGGCGATCGACGCCAACGCCTCGCCGCGGAAACCCATGCTGGCGACGCGCGTCAAATCCTCGAAGGTCGCGATCTTGCTGGTCGCGTGCGGCGCCAGCGCCAGCGGCAACTCGTCCGCCGCGATCCCCGCGCCGTCGTCGCGCACGCGGATCAGCCGCATGCCGCCCTGCTCGACTTCGATCTCGATCCGCCGCGCGCCGGCATCGAGGCTGTTCTCGGCCAGCTCCTTGACCACCGACGCCGGGCGCTCGATCACCTCGCCGGCAGCGATCTGGTTGACGAGTTCGGGGGACAGCGGACGGATGGATGACATCGCACGCAGCATAACGGAGAGCTCGCAAAAAGCGCCGATCAAAAGCCCTGGACGCGGATTTACGCGGAGTGACGCGGATGAAGCCAAAGCAATCCGCGGTTATCCGCGTTGATCCGAGTCAAATGCTTTGCTTCGACACTCCAGCATCGCCACCGACGATGCGATAGCACGGGACGTACTTGCTGCCCGGCAGCTTCATGCGTTGTTGCGCGACGAAGCTTTGCAGCAAGGTATCCAGCGCATGCATGAATTCGGGATCGCCGTGGATCTCGTAGGGGCCATACTGGTCGATCTGGTTCATGCCTTCTTCCTTGACGTTGCCGGCGACGATGCCGGAAAACGCACGGCGCATGTCGGCAGCGAGCTCGTGTGGAGCGCGACCACGGTGCAGGTCCAGCGCCGCCATCGTGGCGTGGGTCGGCTGGAACGGCTGCTGGAATGGCAGGTCGATGGTCATTTCCCAGTTGAAGAAGAATGCGTCGTGCTGCTCGACGCGGTGCTCGCGCACGTCCTCGATGCCGGCATTCATCGCGTGCGCGACGGCAACGGGATCATCGACGATGATCTGGTAGCGCTGCGCGACGGCCTCGCCCAGCACCAGCCGCAGGAACTTGTCGATCTGTTCGAAATACGGCGCGGACTCGGCCGGCCCCGCGAATACCAGCGGGAACGGGATGCTGGCATTGGCGGGATGCAGCAGGATGCCGAGCAGGTACAGGATCTCCTCGCCGGTACCGACGCCGCCCGGGAACACGACGAAGCCGTGGCCGACGCGCACGAAGGCCTCCAGCCGCTTCTCGATGTCGGGCAGGATGACCAGGCTGTTGACGATCGGGTTGGGCGACTCGGCGGCGATGATGCTGGGTTCGGTCAGGCCGATGTAGCGGTTGTCGTTATGCCGCTGTTTGGCGTGCGCGATGGTCGCACCCTTCATCGGCCCCTTCATCGCGCCCGGTCCGCAGCCGGTGCAGATGTCCATGCCGCGCAGGCCCAACTGGTAACCGACCAGCTTGGTGTAGTCGTATTCCTCGCGCGAGATGGAATGCCCGCCCCAGCACACCACGAGGTTGGGATCGAAGCGCGCGCGCAGCACCCGCGCGTTGCGCAGGATGTCGAACACCGCATGGGTGATGCCGCTGGAATCCGACAGGTCGAATTGCCCGGCTTCCAGTTGCGTGGACACGTACACGATGTCGCGCACGACCGCGAACAGCAGCTCATTGGTGCCGCGGATGATCTTGCCGTCCACGAACGCCTGCGCCGGCGCGTTCTTCAGGTCCAGCTTGACGCCGCGATCCTGCTGCAGCACCTGGATGTCGAAGTCGGGATACTGCTCCAGCATGGCGCGCGCGCTGTCCTGCATCGCGCCGGAGGTCAGCACCGCCAGCGAACAGGAGCGCAGCAGCGTGTGCAAGCCCGAGGCGGTGGCGTCACGCAGGCGCGCGATCTCGTTGCGCGACAGCACGTCCAGCGTGCCGGCCGGCACGATCTGGGCGTTGACAGTGGCTGGTTGCGCAACCTGGCTGGCGTCATCCATCGGAATGCTTCCTTCGATCAACCCGCACGCAAATAGGCTTCGACGCCGCCCAGGATCATCTGCGCCGCCAGCGCGATCAGCAGCATGCCCATCACGCGTTCCACAGCCGCGAGCACGCTCTCGCCCAGGAACTTGAACAGCCAGGTGGAGGCCAGCAGGATCGCGGCGGTGGCGAGCCACGCGATCAACAGCGCCACGCCCCATTCCAGCTCGCGGCCCGGCTGCGCACTGGTCAGCAGCAGCAACGTCGCCATCGCCGACGGACCCGCCACGCCGGGAATCGCCAGCGGCACGATGAACGGCTCGCCCCGGCCCGTGGGCCCGAAAATGCCGCCGTCCCGCGGCGGGAACACCATCTTGATCGCGATCAGGAACAACACCACGCCGCCGCCAATGGCAATGGCTTCCTGGCGCAGCTGCATGACCGAGAGCAGGCCGCGTCCGCCGATCAGGAACGCGATCAGCACGCCCAGCGCGATCAGCAGTTCGCGGATCATCACCCAGCGCCGCCGTTTGGGCGGGACGTCCTTCAGGATCGACAGGAAGAACGGCACGTTGCCGGGCGCATCCAGCACCAGGAACAACGTGATGCACGCCGACACGATGGTCATTTGCTGGTGCATGGATCAGCCTTAGGCGCGGCGCAGATCGAGCAGCTTGCCGCGCGCCGCGCGCCCCGCGGGCGACAGCAGGTACAGCACCGCCTCCGCAGCCGCATCGGGTGTTTCGACCTTGTCCGGGTCCTCGCCCGCCCACACCGTGCGGCGCAACGCGGTACGCATCGGCGCCGGCAGCAGCGTGTGCACGCGCAAGGGGGTCTCGTCGGTTTCCTCGTGCAGGATCGAAGCCAGGCCTTCCAGTCCCGCCTTGGCGACGCCGTAGGCGCCCCAATGCGCGCGGCCCATGCGCGTGGGATCGTCGAGCACGAACACCACCGCGCTGTCTTCACGCTTCAGCAACAGCGGCATGCAGGCCTGGGTCAACAGGAACGGCGCCGACAGGTCCACGTGCAGCGTCGTCATCCACTCCTCGGGCGACAGCATCGCGAGTGGCGTCAAACCTTCGCATTTGACGGCCGCGTGGACCACGCCGTCGAGCCGGCCCAGCTGGCGTTCCACCGATTCGGCGAAGGTCTGGTATTCCAGCGGCGAGGCGCCCTGCAGGTCCATCGGCTGCAGCACCGGCTGCGGCACGTCCGGCAGCGCGGCGATGGCGTCGTACACGGGTTCCAGCGCGCGTGCCTTGCGATCAGCCAGCAACACCGTGGCGCCGGCTTTCGCACACGCCAGTGCCGAGGCACGACCCAAGCCGCCTGCGGCACCGGTGATCAGGATGACGCGCCCCGCCAGCGACGCCGCGGCGGGCGTCCAGTCCGCCGGCAGGCGCGCGACGGGCAAGCTCATTGCTGCGCAGGCGCCGGCTTGGCGGCTTCCGCGACCATCCGCTGCAGCTCACCCGACTCGGCCAGCTCCAGCGTGATGTCGCAGCCGCCGATCAGCTCACCGTTGATGTACAGCTGCGGGAAGGTCGGCCAGTTGGAATAGCGCGGCAGGTTGGCGCGGATCTCGGGATCCTCCAGCACGTTCACGGAGAAATACTCGGCGCCGGTGGCGTTCAACGCCTGCGAGGTGCGCATGGAAAAGCCGCACATCGGGAACTCGGGCGTGCCCTTCATGTACAGCACGATGGGGTGTTCGGCGAGGGTGTGCTTGATGCGTTCGATGACGTCCATGGAAAGTTCGGTCTAGAATGTCGGATGGTGTCGTGCGGGACTGCGCATTGTACCAGCGCACCACGCACGCATGCCTTCCCGCATCTTTCCCACTCCAAGGAGAATCCCATGGCGATCGAACTTCCCCCGCTTCCCTACGAACGCAGTGCGCTGGCGCCGCACATCTCCGAGGAAACCCTGGACTTCCACTACGGCAAGCACCACGCGGCCTACGTCACCAACCTCAACAAGCAGATCGAGGGCACCAACTTCGCCGACATGAACCTGGCCGACATCGTCAAGAAGGCCACCGGCGGCATGTTCAACAACGCCGCGCAGGCGTGGAACCATGCGTTCTACTGGAACTCGCTTTCGCCCAGGGGCGGCGGCGATCCGTCCGGCAAGCTGGCCGACGCCATCACCAAGGCCTTCGGCGGCGTGGACAAGTTCAGGGCCGAGTTCGCCAAGATCGCGACCGGCACCTTCGGTTCCGGCTGGGCCTGGCTGGTGCAGCGCAGCGACGGTTCACTCGGTCTCGTCAGCACATCCAACGCCGGCACGCCGATCACCGGCAGCGATCGTCCGCTGCTGACCTGCGACGTATGGGAACACGCGTACTACATCGACTACCGCAATGCGCGCGCCAAGTACGTCGATGCGTACTGGAACCTCGTGAACTGGGACTTCGCCGCCAGCCAGATGGCGTAAAGACTGCTCGCAGCATTGAACGCCCCGCCGGCCCTGCCGCGGGGCGTTTGCTTTTTTCCAGCCAGGACCCGCTACTTCGCGGCTGCGTGTTCGACGGCAGCTGCGAGTTTGGCAGCCAGTGCATTGACCTCGTCGGCGTCCTCGCCTTCGATGGTCACGCGCACCAGCGGCTCGGTTCCGGACGGCCGCAGCACCACGCGACCACGGCCGCGCAGTACTTCCTGCACCTCGCCGAACGCCTGCTGCACCGGCGCCGTGGCCACCACGTCGCGCGCACCGGCGACCCGCACGTTGCGGGTGATCTGCGGCAGTTTCGCGAATCCCTCGCGCGCGGCGACCAGATCCTTGCCCGCGCGTGCCAGTGCATCCAGCACCGCCAGCGCCGACACGATGCCGTCGCCGGTGCTGGCGCGATCCAGGCACAGGATGTGGCCCGAGGTTTCGCCGCCCAGCATCCCGCCGTGTTCCTTCAACTGCTGCAGCACGTAGCGGTCGCCCACCTTGGCGCGCAGGAACCGCACGCCAGCGCCGGTCAAGGCACGCTCCAGTCCGAAGTTGCTCATCAAGGTGCCGACCACCGGACCGCGCAGGCGCCCGCCATCCAGCCAGTCCTGCGCCAGCACGTACAGCAGGTCGTCACCGTCGGCGAGCTCGCCGTTGCGGTCGATCATCTGCACGCGGTCGCCATCGCCGTCGAACGCGATGCCGAGGTCGGCGCGCTGCTCGATCACCGCGCCGCGCAAGGTGGCCGGATGGGTCGAGCCAACGTCGCGATTGATGTTGAAACCGTCCGGCTCGCAGCCGATGCGCGTGATCCGCGCACCCAGCGCCTCGAACACCTTGGGCGCAACCGTGTAGGTCGCGCCGTTGGCGCAATCGAGCACGATGTGCATGCCGGAAAGATCGGGCGGCGCGTCCAGCGTACCGAGGCAGAACCGCGCATAGCGTTCGACCGCATCGTCAATGCGGCGCGCCTTGCCGAGGCGTTCCGGCGCGACCGTGGCAAACGGCGCGTCGATTTCGCGTTCGATCGCTGCCTCGACGGCATCGTCGAGTTTTTCGCCGTCGGCGGAAAAGAACTTGATGCCGTTGTCCTGGTACGGGTTGTGCGAGGCGCTGATCACGATGCCGGCGCTGGCGTTCAGGCTGCGGGTCAGCTGCGCGACCGCCGGTGTCGGCAGCGGGCCGAGCAGGCCCACGTCGGCGCCGGCCGCAACCAATCCGGCTTCCAGCGCGGATTCGAACATGTAGCCCGACACCCGCGTGTCCTTGCCGATCAGCACCAGCGGACGCCGGCCATTGCCCAGCACCACGCCCGCGGCGCGTCCCAGCTTCAGCATGAACTCGGCGGTGATCGGCCACGCGCCGACCGTGCCGCGCACGCCATCGGTGCCGAAGTATTTGCGTGGTTCGGGATTCGTTGCTCGGGATTCTGACATGCAACTGCACGGCATGAGGAAGCTGACGCAAAGGATACCCCGAGGGAGCGCGTCATGTGCACGGTCTGGAGCCACGGGATTGGGTAGGAGGGCCGGAAGGCCCGACCACAAGTGCAGTAGGCGCGCAGGCTGCATCACCCGTCGCGGCTGCCGCCGCTCCTACACAAACAACCCGCAACGCCAGCCATCAGTCGTCGCCGAAACGCTGCGAGCCGAAGGGTTTGTCCAATTTCTTCACGGGCGCGTCGCCCGCATGCACGCCTTGCCAGACCGCCAGCGCATCGCGCGTGGCCGCCACGTCGTGCACGCGCACGAGCATGGCACCACGCTGCACCGCGATCAGCGCGGCAGCGGCAGAGCCTGCGGCGCGTTCGGCCCCACCGGCACGGCCGGTCAGCGCACCAATCATGGCTTTGCGCGACAGGCCTACGAACACGCCGGCGGCGAGGTCGCGGAATCGCTCCAGCGAACGCAACAGGGCAAGGTTGTGTTCCAGCGTCTTGCCGAAGCCGAAACCCGGATCGACCAGCACGCGGCGCTTGTCGATGCCCGCCATCTCACAGGCAAAGATGCGCTCTGCGAGAAAGCGATGTACCTCACCCACCACATCGTCGTAGCGAGGATCGTCCTGCATCGTGCCGGGCTCGCCCTGCATGTGCATCAGGCACACCGGCACCTTCAGGTCCGCCACAGTATCCAGCGCGCCCTCGCGGCGCAGCGCGTACACGTCGTTGATCAGACCTGCACCCGTAGCCACCGCCGCACGCATCACTTCCGGCTTGGACGTGTCGATTGAAATCGGCACTTCCACGCGTTTCGCCAGCGCCTCGATCACCGGCGCCACGCGTGCGATTTCGTCCTTCGCAGCAACGGACTGCGCGCCCGGCCGCGTGGACTCGGCGCCAATATCCAGCAGGTCCGCGCCCTGCTCCACCATCGCGACGCCTTGTGCGACGGCAGCCTCGACGTCGCCGTGCAGGCCATCGCCGGAAAACGAATCGTCGGTGAGATTCAATATCCCGCAGACGCGCGGGCGGTCGAGCTTCAGCGCGCGGCCGTTGCAATCGAGCGAGGGAATGGTATCGAACATCGGTGCAGTGTAAGGCACCGCCATGCTGCCGCGCGGAACTCCGTGCCGACTCAACCGGGCGGCTTCGCCCACGACTCGTGGCCGTACACGATGCGCCAGCCCTGCGGCAATTTCCGCCACACGTAGCTGACCACGAAGGCGTATTCGCCGACCTTGCCGTCCGGCAACGTGCGGTGCGCGGCCAACGGCCACGTCACGAGTTCGACGTCCGGGCCCAGTGCCATGAACTCGGGTTCGCCGCTTTGCACGTAGCGGGCGTCACTCTTGCCGTTGTGCCACCACTTCAGTTGCTGCGCATGCAGCGCGTCCCAGCCGTGGATCACCTCGCCGTTCATCACGAAAACGAATCCCGGCGAGCGCAGGTACGACGCCATGAACGCATCGGTGTCGTGCGCGTTGGCGGCCGCGAACATCTTCGCCATCTGCGGGCGAATAGCCTGCTCCGCGGGCGATGAAACGGGTCGTGCACAAACAGCACCCACGGCGAATGCGCATAGGCACACGATACTGCAGAGAAATTTTTTCATCCGGGATCTCCCATGTCTGATCAGGGGTTGCGCGAAGCAGCGTACGCCGCGACGTCGATCATGTCGCCGACGCTCAATTGCGACGCCACCAGCCGCATCGGCACGGCCTCGGCATTGTTGCGCTGGCCGGTCTTGAACAGGATCAACTGGCGCACGATGTAGGTGGGCGAGCGTCCCGCGAGCGGCGGGTACATGCCCACGCCCTGCAGGTCGGCGCCATGGCAGGATTCGCACGCCTGCGCGGCGCCCGTGCCCTGGCTCGCGATCCCGGCGCCACGTGCGATGCTGCCGGGTGGCACATAGGCGACGTAACCGGCGCGCTCATCTCCCAGCATGTAAAGCCTCTGGTCTTCGGACACCTCGATGATGCGCTCGCCGATCGGTTCGCGTGCGCCGTTCTTGTCGGGTGCGAGCACGAAACCGTCCCAGTGTGTCTTCGGAACGCTCGTGGTTTCCACCACCCGCCTGATCGGGCGGAGTTTGAGACCCGAGAAATAGTCGGCGGCCTGTTGCAAGTCGGCATCATCCAGATTCCGGGCCTCCTGCGACATTTCCGGATCCGGTGGCTTGCGTTCGCCGTCACGGAAGGCTGCGATCTGCTCCAGGATGTACGCTTTCGGCAATCCCGCCAACGTGGCGGAGGTCGTATCCCCTTGACCATTCGGGTAGTGGCAGGCTCCGCATGCCCATAGCGGTTTGGGGCCATGCAGGACAATGCCCGGCGCCCGAGGATGGTCCTGCGGAAACCAGTCCGGCGCGTTGAAGTTTGTACTCAGCTCGCCGAACGTGTAACTGCGCGCGCTGCCCGGTACGTGCATGACCTTGTGCGGATCCGTCGCCGCCGATGCCGTGTGCGGCGCACTCGGATCCGGTGTGCGTTCCTTGGGAAACGCCCACGCCTGCGCCGCGCGGATCTCGGCCATTTCGGGATCATCGGTTGCCGCCGCAGCCATCGCCGCCAGCGCAACACCCGTGAACATGCACGCTACCGCACAAGCGACAATCCGGATCTTGGAACAGGGACGCATGACCTACCCCGCCGCGGAAGAGGAATGACTCCCTACCCGAATCCGACGTGCGCGTCATGCACCGTCGCGATGCCATGCAGCAACCGGCAGCCTGCTTCCGGAGCGCCGCCAAGCTAGCCGTCCGCGTGCCGCCGCACAAGTGCCCGGCGGCTTGCGCGTCCACTCGCGAGGAGCACTCACCCGAGAGGCTCGAACGACTTGAAGTTCCGGTACTTGAACGCTCCAAGCACCATTCCGGCCACCAGCCACGAACCGCCGAACAAAAAGGTCGTGCGGTCGAATCCCGACCAGACGAAGGCGACGATGAACAGGCCGAGCCCGGGGAACACCAGGTAACTGAAAACGTGCCGATACTGCTTCTGCTTGAGGTAGAAGTACACGAACACCGTGGCGTTGAGCAGCATGAACGCGGTCAGCGCGCCGAAATTGACCAGCTTCAGTATTGCTTCCTCGGGCACGAGCAATACCAACGCGATCGACAAGGCTGCCACCAGCACGATGGCGTTGATCGGGGTTTTCAGGCGCGGATGCACGCGCGACAGGAACGCGGAAACCGGCAGCGCGCGGTCGCGACCCATGGAATACAGGATCCGCGCGATGGCCAATTGCGCCGCCAGCGCATTGGCGATACCCGTGGCGATGACGCTGACGACCAGCAACAGCGTGTACAACCAGGCGCCGCCCACTTCGCGCCCGATCTGGAAGAATCCCAACTGCGCATCCAGCGAGCGGTAATCCGGGTGCGCCAGTGCGGCGAGGTAGGTTTGCACGATGAAGAGTGCGCCGAGCAGCAGCAAGGCCAGCACGGTGGCGTTGCCCACGGTCTTGCGCGGATTCCGCGTTTCCTCCGACAGTGTGCTGATCGCATCGAAGCCGAGGAAACTCAGCACCGCGATCGACGTCGCCGTCGCGATGAACCCGGTATTCAAATGCCGTGGCTGGAAGAACGGGGCGATCGACCAGCCGCCGGCTCCATGTTTCAGGACAAACACGAACTCGATCGCGAACGCGAGGAAGACCGCCAGCGCAATCAGCTCCAGGATCAGCAACGCGAAGTGCGCCTTGGCCTGTATCTCGATGCCGATGATGTTGACTCCGGCATTGAAGACCACGAACCCGAGCACCCAGATCCAGGTCGGCACCGCCGGCAACAGGCCGTGCAGCCACGAAGCGCTGAACGCGTAAATCAGTGCCGGGACAAGAAGATAATCGGCGAGGATCATCCAGCCGGCGAGGAATCCGAGATAGGGGTGCCAGCCGCGCTGCACGTAGGAATACACCGAACCGGCGACCGGGAACACGCCGCTCAGCTGTCTGTAGCTCAGCGCGGTGAACAGCATCGCCACGATGCCGACCATGTAAACGAGCGGCACCATGCCGTGGCTTTGCTGCGCGACGAAGCCGTACACCGCCATCGGTGCGATCGGCACCATGGTGATCAGCCCGTACACCAGCAGGTGACGCAGGCCCAGCGCGCGTTTCAGATCCTGGTGATATCCAGTGCCGGCGCCCGCTTCGCCGCTTTGCGTATCGACAGGCATGCTGTTGTCCGGCGATGCGGAGGGTGGAAGCACGGTAGCCATATTTTGCCTCCGATGGTGGTAAGGCTCAGCCGCGTGCTGCGCTGCCCACGTCCTGCAGGAAATCCAGCAACCCGGATACGTAGGTCACCTGATCGTCGTACATCGCCATGTGGCTGCCGTTCGGGCAATGCAGATGGCGGCCGCGCGGAAATGCACGCGCCATCGCTGCCATGTGCAGCGGATCCATCGTGTCGTGCGCGGCACCGATGGTCAGGGTTGGCACCGTAATTTTCGGAAGATCGTTCATGCGATCCCAGTTCAGCAACTTGCCGCTGCCGCCGAGTTCGCTCGGACCCTGCATCGGGATGTAGATCTTGGGATTGAGATGCGCGAACGCGCGCACCACCGGGTCGGGCCACTGCGCGTGCGGCATCCGCAGCACGTGGTGTTCGTAGTGGTGCGGAATCAGCAATTCCATGTAGCGCGGGTTGTCGTAGTCCCTGGCTGCCTCGATAGCCTTGATCTCGGCCAGCACCGCCGGCGGGATGTCTGGCATCAGAACACTCTCGGCATACCGGTTGTAAGCGGGAATGCTGGCCATCATGTTGGAAACGATCAGGCCCTTCAGGTGCTGCTGGTGGCGCAACGCGTACTCGATCGCGAGGATGCCGCCCCAGGAATGGCCGAGCAGGAAGAAGTTGCTGGCGTCGAGCCCCAGCGCCACGCGCACCTGCTCGACCTCATCGACGAAGCGTTCGATCTCCCACAGTTCCGGAATGTCCGGCTGGCTGCTGCGCTGTGAGCCCAACTGGTCGTAGTGGTAGTACTCGATGCCGGCCTGCGGCAGGTAGCTGTCGAAGCATTCGAAATATTCGCTGGTGCAGCCCGGGCCGCCGTGCAACAGCAACAGCTTGATGCGCGGGTTGTCGCCGCTGCGTTTGGTCCACACCTTGAACGTGCCGTGCGCGGTTTCGACCGGAATCAGACGCGCGCCGCCGCTGAAGGCGTCCGGGTGGCGGCGCAGGACGCCGGCGACGTCGAAGGTGTCGGATGTATCCATTGGATGCTCCCGAGGACAACAGTGCGGACGCCCGAAAAATGGCGGTGCGACTCGCCGGTCGCGGGCACGGCCCGCTCCTGCATTTGTGTGGGCACAGGTGGTGTGTACGGCAGCCCCATCTTCTTCAGCACCGCCTTGAAGCGCGGATCGTTGCGAATCGGATCGAACACCGGAACCCACAGCAACTGCGGCGTCGTGCTGTCGCCATTGAACGCAAAACCTTCCAGCAGCGCCAAGGCGCGCTCGTGCTCTGCGAGCCGCGTCAGGAACAACGCGTGCACGATCGCATCTTTACGAGTGCCGGCCAGCGCAGGTGAAGTTTCAAGTTCCTGTACTGCGCGCGCGCGCAAGCCTGGATCGGCCATGCCGCGCACCAGCAACGGACCTGCAACGGGACCGCTGCCGGAACTTTCGCCTATCCATCGCATTTGAGCCTCGGCTTGAGGGTAGCGTTGCGTGGCGATGTAGATCACGCTCGCGACCCTGTGGACAAGCAGGTTGTCAGGATGCGCGGTCAGCGCACTATCGATTTGCGCCATGGCCTCGTCGTTGCGGTGCAGGGCCAGCAGATTTTCAGCGCGGACCGCGCTGTTGACAGCGGAAAGTGGATCGCGCCGCAAGGCGCGTTCGATTTCGGCCAACCCGGCATCGAGCTGCCCCACGCCGAAAAGGAACTGTGCGTACTGATCCATCGCTTCCGCATCACCGGGCGCCAGTATCAGCGCACGCCGGAATGCCCGGTCGGCATCAGCCCAGCGCATCTGGTTCGTGTACACCATGCCTTGCGCGACGTAGGCAAGCGCGGTGCCCGGATTCAGCGCGAGCGAGCGCCGCGAGGATTGCAGCGAATCCGAGTATGCGGCCTGCGTCGACACCGGACCGTAGGTCGGCAGCAAGACCTGGGCTTCTGCCAGGCCGGCCCACGCCTGCGCATAGCCGGAATCGATGGCGACCGCCCGCTTGAACACGGCGACGGCTTCGGGCACGGAACGCGCCGCCAGCAACGACAGCCCGCGCAGGTAGAAATCATGCGCGTGAGGATCGACGGTCTTCTGCGCCACCAGTGTTGACGCGCTTCCACCCGTCAACTGTACTTGCAGCTTGTCGGCGATCGCCTTCGATATCTCGTCCTCGACCGAGAAGATGTTGGTCAACTTGCGGTCGTATTTCTCCGACCAAAGGTGATAGCCGCTGCGGGTATCGATCAACTGCGCGGTGATGCGCACCTCGTCGCCGGATTTCTGCACGCTGCCTTCCAGCACCGTCGCGACATCCAGCACCTCGCCGACCTTGCGCAAATCCTCGGCCTTGCCCTTGAACGCGAACGCGGACGTGCGCGCGGCGACTTTCAGGTTCGGAATCTGTGCCAGCGCGTCGAGGATTTCCTCGGTGATGCCATCACTGAAGTAATCGTTCTTCGGATCGCCGCTCATGTTGACGAACGGCAACACTGCGATGGATTTGGTTGGAATGGGGATCGCGAGCGAGGAGATGTCTACTGCAGGAGCCCGCCGCGCCGGCGACCCGGCTTGCATTTCGGCCGAAGGTCGCGCGCAAGGCGCGCTCCTGCAAACAGCGGCGTTGTAGGAGCGCGCCTTGCGCGCGACCACCACTGACGGCGATGCAGGCCGCCCGAACCGCCACAGCAATCCGCCACCGATCGCCAGCACCAGTGCGATCAGCAGCAACTCCGGCCCGGAGACCCGCTGCCGGCCTTTCTCGCCGTGGTACCACGCGATCACCAGCGTGACGACGAAGCCGACCGCCAGCGCCAGGATGATCGAGCGTTCCAGTGGCGCCGGCCAGTTGAACCGCGACGCCACCACGTCGATCACCTGGATCAACGCGAATGCCGCGGCGACATAGGCCAGCGCCCACTGCACCAGCTTGCGTTGCTTCAGGCGCGCGAGGAATTCAGTCATGGCGGCCATTCCCGAATTTCGTCATTCCGGGGCCGGCGAAGCCGGAACCCGGAATCCATTTTGTTTGCGACGCGCCTGGAAAACCGGATTCCGGGTTCGCTCCCGCGGAGCGCCCTGGAATGACGAGCAGATAGAAGCGGGCGAGGAATTCGTTCACGGCAACGTCTTCGCGTCGGTCGTCGTCGGCAGGCCGACCTTCCTGCAAAATGCGGCAAAGCGCGGATCGTCCCGGTATGCGCCAAGGAACGGCGCATACAGCAACGTGGTCACTCCTGGATCGCGCACAGCCAGCCCGTGCTCGAGCCACGTGAACATCTGGTCAGGTTGCTTGCGCAGCGCATACACCTGCGCGATCTGGAAAGGCCCTGAATCTGCGTACTTGCCGGTCAACTCCCCGAGCGCCGCATCTGCCCCTGTGCGATCGCCATTTGCAAAATCCGCAAGCGCCAGCGCATAAACACGCCAGAACGGATCGGTTTCCCGCTTGGCCATGTCCACGGCGGCGGCCGGGTTGCCGCGCTGGATTTCCAGGACTGCCAGTTCCGAGTAGGTTTGCGCCGCCTGCGGGTTGGCCTCGATGCTCTTTTGCAGCGCGGCTTCGGCCTCGTCGAAGCGGCCGGCTGCGATAAGCGTGCGTGCGAGGTAGATGTAGTTCGTGCTGCTCAAGGGATCGAGCGCGGTCGCGCGACGCCCGTACACCGCCGCCTCATCGAGGCTACCGAAAGACGCATAGTCGATTCCCAGTGACAGTGCGGACGCCGAGTTCTGCGGTTCCAGTTCGGCGGCGCTGCGAAATTCCCGCACGGCCCCGACCAGGTCGAAATCGATGACTTGCAGGAGGAACCCATGCGCGTAATGCGCGACACCGAGATCGGGCTGAAGCGCCAGCGCCGTTTTCACGGCGACTCGCGCCTTGGCAATCAACCCAGCTTTTTCCGCGGCCGTCGCACTGAAAATCACGAAAGACTGCATTTGCGTGATCGCCAATTCGGCATAGGCCCGTGCATAGGCCGGGTCGAGGCTGATGGCCTGACTGTAAAAGTCGATCGCCTTGTGCGCATCCTCGCCGGTATGTCGGAAAAAATGGTACCGGCCCTGCTGGTACGCGCTGTATGCAGCCAGATTGCCGCTGGGCGGGCGGTCGCCTTGTGATGCCACCTTGCCATTGTCGAGCAACCTCGCTTTCAATGCACCCGCGACCTGTTGCGTGATGTCGTCCTGCAGCGCGAAGAGGTCCTGGTACGGTCGATCGTAGTGCTGCGACCACACGGCCGTGCCGTCAGCGGCATTGATCAGCGTCGCGCTGACTCTCACGATGCCGCCCGAGCGCTGCACGCTGCCTTCCAACAGGTGCGCGACGCCCAGCTTCGCGCCGATTGTCTTCGGATCGTCGCCGGAGTTGCGGAACTTGAACGAAGAGTCGCGTGCGATCACCTTCAAGCCGGCGAACTGCGACAGCGCCGTGATCAGGTCGTCCGACAAACCGTCCGAGAAATACTGCTGGTCCTTCTCGCCGCTGTCGTTGACCAGCGGCAGCACGGCGATGGATTGGGCCGGAATGGCGGCTGTGTCTGCTTCGAAGCCGGAGCCCTTGTGCCAGACGAAGGTATTGGCGAGCAGCAGTACCACGGCGAGCGCGAGCACGCCGATGATCGCGAAATCCAGCTTGCGCGCATTGGAGTGGCGGATCGGCGCATCCGCGGCAACCTCGGCGTCACGCCTGAATCCCCGCGGCGTGAATTCGTAGAACCACGCGAACGCAAGCCAGAACGGAAGACCGATCGCCGCCGCGAGCAGGAACCAGCGCGTCGTCAGATCCGGCAGCCCCAGTGCCGGAGACAGTTGCGAGATGCCTTGGGAAGCCGCCCACACCGCACCCAGGTACAACACCGCCGCGCGCAACACGTTGCGCCGCTTCAACTCCCGGAAGAAGGACCGACGATCCGCCACGGCACGCGACGCTCTCGCCAGCAACACGCCGGCCTCTGGCGCGGAGTTTCCGCGCTCAGGGGTCCGGTTGCAAGCAAGAATGCAGACTTCAACCTTTCACGACACCCGCGGCACGGATCTGGTCGAAGCTGAGGGTTTCGACTTCGTCTGGCGGCGGCAGGCCGACCTTCCGGCAGAACGCGATGAAGCGCGGATCTTCGCGGAGGTTCATGATCAGCGGGTCGGTCGGTAGGAAAATGAGGTCGCCGGGCGAAACTCGCTGCAGCCACTGCATGGCGTGGCCGGCATCGCCGCGCAGCGCGTAGATCTCCGTGATCAAGTACGGGTCGGCATCCGCCAGGTCCTTCATCGCAAGCGCATTCGCCAGCGCGGCATCGGCCACTGCACGATCCGGTCCGGGCTGGGCCGCCAGCGCCGTGTACAGGACACGATCCTCTGCGGGCATTTCCGCGGCGATGTCCATGGCCGCTTTCGCATCGCCACGCATCATGGCGTCGACCATGCGCGAGAAGATGATCTTCTGCTGCCACTCCGGATTCGTCTGCGGCAGGCTTTCGGCAGTGCGGAGGTACTTCTCCGCCTCGTCCAGCCGGCCGGCCGCCATCAGCAGTCTCGCGTACTGCAAATAGTTGATGGTGTACAGCGGTTCGGTCGAAAGCAGTCGTGCCCTCAGCTGAATCGCTTCACCCAGCTTCCCGACCTGCGCCAAAACATAGCCGCAGCCATTGAGGACGGTGCCATCCTTCGGCGCCAATTGCACGGCACGACGACAGCCGGTCGACGCGTCCTGGTGATCGAAATGGTAGACCTTGAGGTAGGCAAGGGCCGCGTGGGCCGGACCCAGTTCCGGCGACAGTTGCAGCGCCTTGTCCGCCGCGAGGCGGGCAATGCGCATGTGTTCGTTGGCCGCCTCGGGGGGCTCGTTCTGGAACGCGGCGACGGTGCTCCACGATCCGGACAGCTGCGCCCACGCCATCGCATAGCCCGGGTCGACCTGCACGGCCTGGGTCATGTATCCGGCGGCTTTGGCGAAGCGTTCGTCGTGCCAGTATTTCAGGCCCTGCAAATAGGCGTTGTAGGCATCGATGTTGCCGCTGGGCGGCCGGTCCGTCTGTTTCGCCGCTGCACCGGAGGAAAGCAGCTTCGCGTGCAGGGCACCGGCGACAGCTTGCGTGATGTCATCCTGCAGGGCGAACAGGTCCTTGTACGGACGGTCGTAATGCTGCGACCAGCGGGTCTGGCCACTGGCGGCATCGATCAACTCGACGCTGATGCGCACCATGTCGCCCGCATGTTGCACGCTGCCTTCGAGCAGGTGCGCCACGCCCAGCTTGCGGCCGATGGCGGCGCTGTCGTCCTTGGTGTCGCGGAACTGGAACGAGGAATTGCGGCCGATCACCTTCAACCCCTGGAACTGCGACAGCGCGACGATCAGCGATTCGGAAAGCCCATCGGAGAAGAACTGCTCGCCTTCGTCGCCGCCGTTCACCAGCGGCAGCACCGCGACGGACTTGGCGGGGATCGCCGCGGCGCCGTCGCCGCGCAATCCCGCGCCCTTGTGCCACATGAACGTGTTGGTCAGCAGCAGCACCACCGCGACCGTCAACACCGCAATGATCGCGCGGTCCAACCTGCGACGCGTCACTTGTCTGGTCGATTCGTCTGGAGCGACGTCGCGCTCGCGCTTCAATCCCTCTGGCGTCAGTTCGTAGAACCAGGCAAGGGCGATCCAGAACGGGAAGCCGACCGCCGACAACGCGAGGAACCAGCGGGCTATCCACGCCGGCGTGTCGAAGACCGGTCCGAGCTGGGTAATGACCTGCGCCAGCAGCCACACCGTGCCGAGATACAACGCCCCGGCACGCAACACGTTGCGCCGCTTCAACTCCGACAGCAGGGACGGACGGTTCGCCACGCAATACGCCGCTCGCGCCGGCACCCCACCGGCCTCCGGTCACGAGTTTCCCCGCTCGCCGGCCCGGTTGCAAGCAAACAGCGCCGTTGTGAACGGCTGCTCATCCCCTGCCTTTCGGCATGCGCGCGTTCACCAGATCACGGAGACTCTCGCTGCAACTGTCGGCATTTTTCCGGAACCACCCCGCCCAAGCCTCGTTGGCCAGCCAGTGCGTCAACGTGCGCTCGTAGACCTCCCACATTTCGCGGTCGAGCGTGCCGCTGCGGAACTGGTAATACAGGTTGTCCCAATGCCGGAACACGGTAAGCATCACAGCGTCGAAACGCATCCGCTCGGCGGGCGTCAGCACGCCTGGCTCCACGTGCGCACGGTGCAGGAACTGCGAGAACTCCGGGCTGCCGGTCATCGGCGACAGCAGCGCAAGCGAATTGGCGGTCACTGCGTTGTAGGTCGTCGCCATCAGCGCCCGCGTGTTGTGCCGGAGCTGGACGCTGGCGTAGATCAGCGACACGACCACGGCGACACTGCTGACGATGGCCGCGATTTGTGTCAGGTCCTGCAAATCCATGTCGCCCCCGGGTCGGATAAATGCCAGCGTCCCGTTGCTCGAGACGCGAAAAAAAAAGGGCCGCAGACTGCGGCCCGATTTTCATGGTCGGTGAAGCATCTTCAATGTTGTCCAGCCGGATGGCTCGAAGGTGCCGGCGCGACCGGCGCCGTGGCCGGTTTGCCGCCGCCCGGTCCGGTGTTGCTGTCGCGCGGATGCCAGTCGCGCGGCGGGCCGGGCTCGCGGCCGTCCATGATCGCGGCGATCTGCTCGCGATCGATGGTCTCGTACTGCAACAGCGCCGCGGCCATCGCATGCAACTTCTCGATGTGGTCGGTGAGGATCTGGCGCGCATGCGTGTAGGCGTTGTCGATCAGCGCGCGGGTCGCGATGTCGATCTTGCGCGCGGTTTCATCCGACACGTTCTTGTGCTGGGTCACGGAGCGGCCGAGGAACACCTCGTCTTCCTCTTCCGCGTAGGTCATGGGTCCGAGGTCGTTGGACAGACCATATTTGGTGACCATGTCGCGAGCGAGCTGGGTCGCGCGCTGGATGTCGTTGGACGCACCGGTGGTGACCTTCTCGGCGCCGAAGATGATTTCCTCGGCGACGCGTCCGCCGAACAGGCTGGCGAGCTTCGATTCCAGCGACAGCTTGCTGTGGCTGTAGCGGTCCTGTTCCGGCAGGAACATCGTGACGCCGAGCGCGCGGCCGCGCGGGATGATCGTGACCTTGTGCACCGGGTCGTGGTCGGGCACCGACAGGCCGACGATCGCGTGGCCGGATTCGTGATAGGCGGTGAGCTTCTTCTCGTCCTCGCTCATGATCATGGAGCGCCTCTCGGAGCCCATCATGATCTTGTCCTTGGCGCGCTCGAAGAAATCCATGCGCACGTCGCGCGCGTTCTCGCGCGCGGCAAACAGCGCGGCCTCGTTGACGAGGTTGGCGAGGTCGGCGCCCGAGAAGCCCGGCGTGCCGCGCGCGATGGTGAGCGGATCGACGTCGGCGCCGATCGGCACCTTGCGCATGTGCACCTTGAGGATCTGCTCGCGGCCCTTCAAATCCGGCAGCGGCACGACGACCTGGCGGTCGAAGCGGCCCGGACGCAGCAGCGCCGGATCGAGCACGTCGGGGCGGTTGGTGGCGGCAATCACGATCACGCCCTCGCTGCCCTCGAAGCCGTCCATCTCGACCAGCAACTGGTTGAGGGTCTGCTCGCGCTCGTCGTGCCCGCCGCCGAGGCCGGCGCCGCGATGGCGGCCGACCGCGTCGATTTCGTCGATGAAGATGATGCACGGCGCGTGCTTCTTGGCCTGCTCGAACATGTCGCGCACGCGCGCGGCGCCGACGCCGACGAACATCTCGACGAAGTCGGAACCGGAAATCGAGAAGAACGGCACCTTGGCTTCGCCCGCGATCGCCTTCGCGAGCAGGGTCTTGCCGGTACCGGGCGAACCGACCATCAGCACGCCGCGTGGGATCTTGCCGCCCAGCTTGGTGAACTTGGACGGATCGCGCAGGAAGTCGACCAGTTCGGACACCTCTTCCTTGGCTTCCTCGCAGCCGGCCACGTCATTGAACGTGACCTTGATCTGGTCCTCGCCCTGCAGCTTGGCGCGCGATCGTCCGAAGCTCATGGCGCCGCGCCCGCCCGCCCCCGACTGCATCTGGCGGAAGAAGTAGAACAGCAAACCGAACACCACGATGAACGGCAGCCATTCGAAGAACAGCCGCATCAGCGAAAAACCGTTGTCGCCCGGTTGCTGGGTGGTCTTGACCCGGTGCGATTCCAGCAACGGCAACAAATTGTTGTCGCCGACCGCAGGCAACACGGTGCGCAAGGCGTTGCCGTCCTTGAGCTTGCCGGTGATCACCGGCGGCATGTTCGCGCTGAGGGTGATCGACGCCACGTTGTCGTTCTTGACCTGCTGCACGAACTCCGAATAGGACATCTGCTGTTCGCTGCCCGACAGCTTGGGGCTGAGGCTCTGGTAAACCAGAACCACGATGATCGCCACTACCACCCACAGCAGGATGTTGCGCGTCAGGTCGTTCATCGGGGGCTTCATCTGGATCTCTTGAGTCCGGTTGCCATGGCATAAACCTCGCGTGAACGCGAGCGCGACGCCTTGGGCTTGCGCAGTGTCACCCGCCCAAAGCCTGCGCGCAAGCCGCGCAGGTATTCATCAAAACCCCGGCCCTGGAACAATTTCACCAGAAACGAGCCTCCGGGTTGCAAGCATTTGTTCGCAAAATCCGCTGCAATTTCAGCCAGATCCATCGCACGGGCCTGATCCGCCGATTCGATACCACTGATATTGGGCGCCATGTCCGACAGCACAAGGTCCACCGGCGCACCCTCCAGCTTCGCCATCAGTGCGTCGAACACCGCTTGTTCGCGAAAATCGCCCTGGATGAACTCGACGCCGCCGATGCCCTGCATGGGCAGGATGTCCAGCGCGAACACCCGGCCGGACCATCCTCCATTTTTCTGGCCCAGCCGCTGGCGCACCAGCTGCGACCAGCCGCCCGGCGCCGCACCCAGGTCCACCACGGTCATGCCGGGCTTCAGCAGGCGGTCGCGATCCAGCAGTTCGTCCAGCTTGAACGCCGCCCGTGAGCGCCAGCCCTCGGCCTGCGCGCGCTTGACGAATTCGTCGCCGAAGTGTTCCTTCAGCCAACGCGTGCTGCTCTTCGACCTTGGCACGGAGTTCCATCCACGGACAGCCGCGACGGCCGCCTCGAAAAACCATTGGTTCCTGGCGCCCATGATACCCTGACAGGCTTGGCAGGACCTCACGAACGTCGAACGCATGTCCCTGAATTCATCACAGATTCGCTACCTGCGCGGCCTTGCGCATCCGCTGAAGCCGGTGCTGCTGCTGGGCGGCAAGGGCGTGACGCCCGGCGTCTTGAAGGAATTGGAACAGGCCCTCGACGACCATGAACTGATCAAGGTCAGGCTGAGCGGTGCGGACCGCGCTGCACGCAGCGCTGAAATCGAAAAACTGGTCGCATCCAGCAGGGCCGAAGCCGTGCAAAGCATCGGCCACATTGCGGTGCTGTACCGGCGCAACGACGAACAACCGCAAATTGCCTTGCCGCGGTGAAATGGAACTGAACCTCGAACGCCCGCGTGATTACCTGTTCGTACGCAAGGCCGGCGCACGCGAGGTGGTCATCGTGGACCGCCCATTCAGGACCAGCCTGATCCTTTGCCGCGACAAGGTCATCGACGACTGGGCGGTGGCCGATGCGATGGCCCTGACACCGGAACGGATCGAACCGATCCTGGCGCTCTCGCCCGACGTGGTGCTGCTCGGTACCGGTGCGCACCAGCAGTTCCCTTCGCAGGCGGTGCTGGCCGCGTTCCTGCAACGCGGCATCGGCGTCGAGGTCATGGACAACGCCGCCGCCGCGCGCACCTGGGACATTCTTGCGAGTGAAGGCCGCAACGTCATCGCTGCGTTTATTCTTGCGTAGGAGCGAGCGTGCTCGCGACGATCGCCTGCACGCAGGCTCCTACCGCCCCGGCAAATACCCTAATGGATCGACAGGCTTGCCGTCCTTGCGGATCTCGAAGTGCAACTCGACGCGCGGCGCGCCGCTGGCGCCCATCAGCGCGATTTCCTGGCCAGCGCTGACGCGCTCGCCTTCCTTCACCAGCCGCTTGCTGTTGTGCCCATAGGCCGACAGGTAGGTGTCGTTGTGCTTGATGATGACGAGTTCGCCGTAGCCGATCAGGCCGTTGCCGCTGTACACCACCGTGCCCGCCGCGGCTGCGCGCACCGGATCGCCGAGATTGCCGACAATATCGAGACCGGCGCCATCGCCACCGCTGCCGGCCTGGAACCCGCCGACCACTTTGCCGCTGGCCGGCCATTGCCAGGTGATGCCCGCCACGCTGCGCGTCGCCTGCGCTGACGGGGTCGCTACCGGGACGGGCGCAGGCGCCTGCGGCGCAACCGGCGCAGCGGCAGGCGTGACCGGTACGGT
>JAFEDX010000213.1 GCA_018241365.1 Pseudomonadota bacterium | reverse complement strand
ATGGCGACGTGGTGCTGCAGCCCCACAAGATCAAGGTTTCCGGGATCGCCGACGCGGTCGCGGACAGGGTTCTTGTATACGTCCACAAGGAGCGCATGCTGGACGACGTGGCGCGCCGCTATCCGGCCGCGCACTACGCGATGATCGACGACAAGCTGCGCGTGCTCGACGGCATGCGGCGCCGCTGGCACGACCGCCTGACCACGGTGTTCGTCCGCCAAGGCCATTACGCGGCCGATCCGGTCGCCCTCAAGGAATACCGTCCCGCACAAATTTCATTGAACGGCGTCGGCGAGCTTTGCGGCATGCCCGTCGATGCTTTCCTTTCACCCGCACCACCGGCAACCGCCACGGAGCAAGCATGAACCCGACCCAGCAACTGCACGACCTCGGCCAGAGCATCTGGCTGGACAACATCACCCGCGGCATCCTCGACGACGGCACGCTCGCGCGCTTCATCGCCGAGGACAACGTCACCGGCCTCACGTCCAACCCGTCGATCTTCGACAAGGCGATCGCGGGCGGCCACAACTACGACCGCGCGGTCGCAGACTTGCTGGCGCAAGGCCAGCAGGGCGAGGAATTGTTCTTCTCGCTGGCCTTGCAGGACCTGACCTGCGCGGCCGACCTGTTCAAGCCGGCGTTCCACCACAGCGATGGCGTGGACGGCTTCGTGTCGCTGGAAGTCTCGCCGCTGCTGGCCGACGACACCCACGCCACCATCGAATCGGCCGTAGCGCTGCACGCGAAGGCGCGCCGCGACAACCTGTTCATCAAGATTCCCGGTACACCGGCCGGCATTCCCGCAATCGAGGAATCCATTTATCGAGGCGTACCGATCAACGTGACGCTGCTGTTCTCGCGTGAGCAATACCTCGCGGCGGCGGAAGCGTGGATGCGTGGGATCGAACGTCGTATCGCGGAAGGCAAATCGCCGAACGTCGATTCGGTGGCGTCCGTGTTCATCAGCCGCTGGGACGTGGCGGTCGCCGACCAGGTTCCGGCAGAGCTGAAGGACAAGCTCGGCATCGCGATCGGCCAGCGCACCTACAAGGCGTATTGCGACCTGCGCGCAACGCCGCGCTGGAAGAAGATCGTCGCGGCCGGCGTGCACCCGCAACGGCTGTTGTGGGCCAGCACCGGCACCAAGGATCCCAAGGCATCCGACACCTTGTACGTCGAAGCACTGGCCGCCCCCGACACCATCAACACCATTCCCGACAAGACCATCCTGGCCTTCGCCGACCACGGCAAGCTGCGTGGTGCGATGGACAGGAATGGCGGTGATTGCGAGCATGTCATCGCCCGGTTCAATGCGGCTGGCATCGACGACGCTGCGCTGGCCGGCAAGCTGCAGCGCGACGGCGCAGCGGCGTTCGTGAAATCCTGGAACGACCTGTTGGGCCGCATCGCGCAAAAGAGTTCGGCGGTGGCGTCGCAAGCCGCAGGGCAGGGAGCGCGGGCATGAGTTCTTTGCGTTCGTCGCCCGAATGGCAGGCGCTGGCGCGGCACTGGCGCACGTTGCGTGGCACCACGCTCAAGCAACTGTTCGACGCCGATGCGCAGCGCGGTACGCGCCTCACGGCGGAAGGCGCCGGCCTGTATCTCGACTATTCCAAGAACCTGGTCACCGGCGAGACGCTGCGCTTGTTGCAAAAACTTGCGACGGCACGCGGCGTGTTCGCGCGCCGTGATGCGATGTTCCACGGCGACAAGATCAACGAGACCGAAAGACGCGCGGTGTTGCACGTGGCGCTGCGCGCGCCGCGCGGTGAACGCATCGTCGTGGATGGCAAGGACGTGGTGCCGGAAGTGCACGCCGTGCTGGATCGCATGGCGGCCTTCAGCGACAAGGTGCGCTTGGGCGAATGGCGCGGGCATTCGGGCAAAGCCATCCGCAATGTCGTCAGCATCGGCATCGGCGGTTCCGACCTCGGCCCGGTGATGGCCTACGAGGCGCTGAAGCACTACAGCCGCCGCGACATGACCTTCCGCTTCATCTCGAACGTCGATCCGGTCGATTTCGTGGAAGCCACCCGCGATCTTGCCGCCGAGGAGACCCTGTTCATCGTCTGCTCCAAGACCTTCACCACGCTGGAAACGCTGACCAACGCGCACGCGGCGCGCGGCTGGTGCCTGCAACAGCTCGGTGGTAATGAGACCGCAGTCGCCAAGCACTTCGTCGCGGTCTCGACCAACGCGGCGGAAGTGGAAAAGTTCGGCATCGACACCGCCAACATGTTCGGGTTCTGGGACTGGGTGGGCGGCCGCTATTCGATGGATTCGGCGATCGGCCTCTCGACCATGCTGGCGATCGGATCGGAAGCGTTCCGCGACATGCTGGCCGGCTTCCATGCCATGGACGAGCACTTCAAGACGACGCCTGCCGAACGGAACCTGCCGCTGCTGATGGGGCTGCTGTCGATCTGGTACAACGATTTCTTCGGCGCGCAGACCGTCGCCGTATTGCCGTACGCGCAGTATCTCAAGCGTTTCCCGGCGTACCTGCAGCAATTGACGATGGAATCGAATGGCAAGCACGTCACGCTCGATGGCCGGCACGTCGAGGTTGCGACCGGCCCGATCTACTGGGGCGAGCCGGGCACCAACGGCCAGCACTCGTTCTACCAGTTGATCCACCAGGGTACGCGGCTGATCCCCTGCGACTTCATCGGCTTCGATCACTCGTTGACATCGATGGACGGGCAGCACGGGCTGCTGATGGCCAATCTGATCGCGCAGACCGAAGCGCTGGCGTTCGGCAAGACGCCAGCGCAGGTGCGCGCCGAAGGCACGCCGGAGTGGCTGGTGCCACACCGCGTGTGCGAGGGCAACCGTCCGACCAATACCCTCATGGGCGAGCGCCTCACGCCGCACACGTTGGGCGCGCTGGTTGCGCTGTACGAGCACAGCGTGTTCACGCAGGGTGCGATCTGGAACATCGATTCCTTCGACCAGTGGGGCGTGGAACTCGGCAAGCAACTCGCGCAGAAGGTGATCCCGCAATTGCAGGACTCGCAGGAACCGAAGCTGGAACACGACAGTTCCACCAACGCCTTGATTCGCCGCTATCGCCGTGCCCGCAACCCAACAGCACAACGGACGCTCGGGTGAAACGGGAAAAACACAGCATTGGACGCGGATTACCGCGGATATACGCAGATCAGCAATGGGTTGCTTGAGGTTATCCGCTTTTATCGGCGTCAATCCGCGTCGGGAATGCTTTCAATGAGGAACCAGTGAGCACTGAAAAAATTTCACCGCTGGCAGGCAACCCAGCGCCGCCGTCGATCCTGGTCGATATCGGCAAGCTGTTGGCGGCTTATACGGATATCCATCCGGATGCCTCGAATCCCGCCCAGCGCGTCGCTTTTGGCACGTCCGGCCACCGCGGCACGTCGTTCGACGGCAGCTTCAACGAATGGCACATCCTCGCGATCACGCAGGCGATCTGCGACTGCCGCAGCAAGGAATCGGTCACGGGGCCGCTGTACATCGGCTACGACACGCATGCGCTTTCGAAGCCTGCGTTCAAGTCGGCGATGATGGTGCTGGCCGCGAACAACGTGCAGGTATTGACGTCCAAGCGTGGCGAATTCACGCCCACGCCGGCCATCTCGCACGCGATCCTGGTGCACAACCGCGGGCGCGCCGCGGGACTGGCCGACGGCATCGTGATCACGCCTTCGCACAATCCGCCCGACAATGGCGGCTTCAAGTACAACCCGGTCAACGGCGGTCCGGCGGGCACCGAAATCACCGCATGGGTGCAGCAACGGGCCAACGAGTACCTTGCCAACCGTCTTGCCGGCGTCAGGCGTGTGCCGTTTGCACAAGCCTGCGCGGCGACCACCACGCACACCCACGATTACCTCGATGCCTATGTCGGCGATCTCGCCAACGTGGTCGACTTCGACGCGATCCGCGCTGCCGGCCTGAAGCTGGCGGTCGATCCGCTGGGCGGGGCAGGGGTGCACTACTGGGCGCCGATCGCAGAGCGTTACAGGATCGACCTGACGGTGGTGAGCGAAGAAGTCGATCCGCGCTTCGCCTTCATGACCGTGGACTGGGACGGCAAGATCCGCATGGATCCGTCGTCCGAATACGCGATGCAGCGATTGCTGGCGCTCAAGGACAAGTACGACGTGGTGTTTGCCTGCGACACCGACCATGACCGCCACGGGATCGTGACGCGCTCTTCGGGATTGCTGGAATCCAACCACTACCTGTCGGTGATGATCGATTTCCTGTTCCGCGAGCGGAAGCGCTGGCCGGAATCGGTCGCGATCGGCAAGACCGTGGTCAGCACCGCGCTGATCGATCGCGTCGCTGGCAAACTTGGCCGCAAGCTGTACGAGACGCCGGTCGGGTTCAAATGGTTTGCGCCGGGCCTGTTCGACGGTTCGCTGGGCTTCGGCGGCGAGGAAAGCGCGGGCGCATCCTTCCTGCGCCAGGACGGTTCGGTGTGGACGACGGACAAGGATGGCATCGCCCCGGCGCTGCTGTCGGCGGAGATCACGGCGAAGGCGGGGAGCGATCCGGGCGAGGCCTATCGCGCGCTCACGAATGAGCTGGGTACGCCGCTGACGGACCGCGTACAGGCGGTGGCAAATGCAATTCAGAAACAAAAACTTGCAAAACTGTCTGCAAGTGAAGTGAAGCTCGATTCCCTCGCCGGCGACAAGGTCACGGCGGTGCTGGACAAGGCACCCGGCAACGCCGCGCCGATTGGCGGCATCAAGGTGATCGCCGAACACGGCTGGTTCGCGGCGCGGCCTTCCGGCACCGAAGACATCTACAAGATCTACGCCGAGACTTTTCGCGACCGCGCGCATCTCGACGCCATCCTTGCCGAAGCGCAGCAGATCGTGGACAAGGCGATCGCATGATGACGGATACACGATTCAAGGTAGGCGACCACGTCGGCTGGAACTCCGAGGCCGGCCATGTCAGCGGCGTGGTCATCAGGATCCACACCGCGGACTTCGACTACAAGGGCCACACCCATCGCGCCTCGCCCGACGATCCGCAGTACGAGATCAAGAGCGACAAGACCGACCACGTCGCCGCGCATCGCGGCAAGGTGCTGACGAAGCTTCCGAAGTGAGAGCGCAAGCGCACGGCAAGGCGGAAAGCCTTGCGCACCCGACAAGGCTGCATGTGCGAATCACCGCCACTACGCCAGCCTGACCAATGACCTATTGCGCGATGGTCGCGTGTTGCACGATAACGGACAGCTTCGTTGATTGATGCGTGGAGTTGTCGATGCGACCGTTGCGCCCGGCCAGCCTGCCACTTGCCCTCTCCATCGCCTTGGTGACCACCGTCGCCACGGCGCAACAGCCGGGTGCTGCGGCGCAAGCACCCGCGCAACAGGACGACCAATCCTCGCAGCAAACCCTGCCGACCATCAACGTCAAGGGCAAGCAACCCTACGACTGGCGAAAATACGTCGCGGCCAAGCTGTTGCACCAGATGTCCGAGGTGTCGGGCACCGAGATCACCGTAACCAAAAAGACCACGGTGACGCACCTCGACCTGCAGCCTACGATCGTCGGCAACAACCTGACCCAGTTGTTCGCGCGCTCGCCCGGCGTGCTCGTTTCGCAGCAACCGACGCCGACGCAATTCAACCTGAGCTATCGCGGGCTCGGCAATCCGCAGGAATCGGAATACGTGCTGGTGATGCAGGATGGCATTCCGCTGGAGTCGGACTGGATCGGTTTCCCGACCCTGTACGCGATGCCGCTGACGCAAAGCATCGCCGACGTGCAGTTGATCCGCGGCGGTTCCAGCCTCCTATATGGTCCGGAACCGGCGCCGGTGATCAACCTGGTGTCGAAGCGGCCCAAGCCGGGCGCGCCGTTTTCGGTGAGCACCAACCAAGTCATCGGCGACCATGGCCTGTATTCGACCTTCAACACGCTTGAGGGCAGTGCCGGGCAGTGGACTTGGCGCGCCGACGCGGGCTACACGCGCAGCGACGGCACGCGCGCGAACGCGCAATCGCAGATGCGCCAAGCCGACCTGTATGTCGAATATCGCCCGAACGACAAGCAATACACCTGGCTGGACCTGCACGCGATTGACGCCGATTCCGGCGATGCCGGGCGGATGAGTCAACCGCAGTGGCTGGCGAACCCGAACGCCACGCCCACGCCGTGGAACCGCGACTGGGTCGATCGCTACCAACTGGTGCTGGGGCATCAGCAGGAATTCGGCAATGGCTGGCTGTTCATCGGCAAGCTGTGGGCGGGCTACCAGGATCTTGCCAGCCGCGCGGCCAATGGCGCGCCCGCACCGGACCTTGCGCCGCAGCCACCGCCGTCGAACACCACGCTGCAGGACGAACAGTTTCGGACGCAGGGCGTGGACCTGCGCGTGCGCAAAAGCTGGGGCCGCGGCAATGCGTTCACCGCGGGCGTGGTCGCGTTCCACGGCAACGATCCCTTCCGGCAATGGACGGACACCGACCTCTATGTCGATCGTTTCGATCGCACGGGCGTGCCGCGCCTGCGCCAGAAGCGCCAGTCCGATTACTACTCGGTGTTTGCCGAAAACGTGTTCCGCTTGCCGCACGAAATCCACATCGTGCCGTCGATCCGGCTGGAACGCGAACGCGTGGCGGTGAACGAATCGGTGCGCCCGCCGTTCCTGTCGCGACCGCTGATCAATGAATCCGATTCGCGCACCGTGCCGCTGCTGGGTCTCGGCATCGGCAACGATTTCGGGCAGGGCAACGAAACCTATTTCAACGTGTCGCAGGGCTGGCGGCCGCTGCGCTACTTCGACATGGCCTCGCCGTTCGCCAACGTGGTGCCGGGCCACGCGCCCGATCCGTCCAAGGCGCTGTCGTGGGAAGCCGGCGTGCACGGAGTGCCCCTGACCGGCCTGTACTACGATGTCAGCGTGTTCTGGATCGACTTCAGGAACCGCATCGAGGCGCAGCACATCAACGCCACCGATGTGATCGAGGTGAACTCGGGCGATACACGCAACCGCGGCCTCGAAGGACAGCTCAACTACGACTTCTTCGCGCCGACTTCACTGGCGACGGCTGGCGAACACCTCGAAGGTTTTGTCAGCCTGAGTTTGCTCAACGCGCGCTTCACGCGCAGCGTGATCCCGGGGCAGGTCGGCAGGATCCCCGCCTACGCGCCGCGCTACCTCGCCAAGGCCGGCATCACTTGGCGCGTCGAGCAAAAATACAAGGCCAGCCTGACCGCGGTGTCATCGGCCGCGCAGTACTGGCAGGATTCCGACCAGCCGTTCGGCGCGGGCGCGAGTTTCATTCCCGCGAAGATGCCCGCGTACACCACCGTCGATTTCGCCAGCGATTGGCAGGTCACGCCGTGGCTGAAGCTGCTGGCCGGCGTCAGCAACCTCACCGATCGCCGGTACTACTCGCGCGTGTGGATGACCGGACTCGAACCCGCCTATGGGCGCACCTGGTACACGGGGTTCGAGTTGAAGATGTGAGGGCGGACCCGCGACAAGATTGACAATTCTCTTGCCAGCGATCAGGCGCCTGAAAATGGTCGAGGCCCACGCCGATGCCCGGTAGCGCAATGGAAACCGGGCAACCTTTCACCACTGTCAGGTGTGGCTGGGCGCTAAAGCCGACAGGAAAGATCGGCGCAACGTTACACGGCAGGCCATGCAGCTTCCTTATCAGACGCAACAGTACGGATTCTGGCACCATGGCGATGTCATTTCTGGACCTACGAAGGCTGCTTTGTGATTGGCAATCTTGAGGCCCGTGCTGGAGCCTTGCCATGACCAAGAACGAATCACTGCTGGCGCGTCGTGATCGTGCGTTGCCGCGTGGCATCGCGACCGCAATGCCGGTATTTGCGGCGCGTGCGGAGAATGCCGAGCTGTGGGACGTGGACGGGCGCCGCTACATCGATTTCGCCGCGGGTATCGCCGTGTTGAATGTCGGGCACCGCCATCCCGCGGTCGTCGAGGCCGCGCGTGGGCAGCTCGACCTGTTCACGCACACCGCGTTCCAGGTGACGGGCTACGAGTCCTACGTCGCGCTGGCCGAAAAACTCAACGCGATCGCGCCGATCGAAGGCGATGCCAAGTCGGTGTTCTTCTCCACCGGTGCGGAGGCGGTCGAGAACGCGGTCAAGATCGCGCGCGCCGCGACCGGCCGGTCCGCGGTCATCGCGTTTTCGGGCGCCTTCCACGGCCGCACCCTGATGACGCTGGCGTTGACCGGCAAGGCGACACCGTACAAGAACGGCTTCGGGCCGATGCCGGCCGAGGTATTCCACGCACCCTTCCCGGCGGAGTACCGCGGCGTCACCGGCGAGCGGAGCCTCGCGGCGATCGAGGAGTTGTTCCACAACGACGTTCCCGCCGACCGGGTCGCCGCGATCATCATCGAACCGGTCCAGGGCGAAGGCGGCTTCACGCCCGCGCCGAACGGGTTCCTGCGCGAATTGCGCAAGCTGTGCAGCGCGCGCGGCATCGTGATGATCGCCGACGAGATCCAGTCGGGTTTCGGACGCACCGGCAGGATGTTCGCGATCGAGCATTCCGGCGTGAAGCCGGACCTGATCACGGTCGCGAAATCGCTGGCCGGCGGGTTCCCGCTTTCGGGTGTCGTCGGCCGTGCGGAATTGATGGACAAGGCGGCGCCCGGAGGCCTCGGCGGAACCTATGCGGGTTCGCCCGTGTCCTGCGCGGCGGCGCTCGCCACGTTGCGCGTGATCGAGGAGGAGCACCTTCCTGCACGAGCGGTGGCCCTGGGCGAGCGCATCGTGCAGCGCCTGCACGCGTTCGCATCGAATCCGGCGCTGCGTCCGATCGGCCACGTGCGCGGACTCGGCTCGATGATCGCCTTCGACCTGCTGGCGGCGCGCGGTTCGGATGCCGTCGATCCCGCGGCGACCAGGGCCGTGGTGCAGCGCGCGCACGCGCTCGGGTTGATCATCCTGAGTTGCGGTGGACAGGGCGAAGCCATCCGGCTTCTGTATCCGCTGACGATCCCCGACGCCCAACTGGACGAGGGCATGGCGTTGCTGGAACGGGCGTTGCGACAGACCTGAGCCTTGCATCGGTGGATCGTAGGCCGGATGCGATGCGCGGGCATCACGTGGAGTGCCATGGCCGATTTCACCATCGTGCTGGACAAGACGAGTGCGCTGGGGCTGCAGGACCAGTTGCGCCGGAAGATCGTCGAGGCCATCTACGCAGGCGCGTTGCGGCCGGGCCGCAAGATGCCATCCTCGCGCGCGCTGGCGACGGACCTGGGCGTGTCGCGGAACACGGTGGTGCTGGCATACGGCGATCTCGTGGCCGATGGCCACCTGGAGACGCGCGATCGCAGCGGCATCTTCGTGTCGCACAAATCGGTCGATGGCAGCATCGTTGGACGGCGCCTGCCCGATCCGAATGCATCTCCGATCGCGGACCGGATGGTGGACGTGCCCGTCGACGGGGGCATCCGTTGCCCGCAAAACTGGCGGCAGTATCCCTATCCGTTCTGGGATGGGCGCGTCGAGGCTTCGCTGGTGCCCGTGCAGGAATGGCGCAAGGCCGTCCGCTTGGCTTCGTGTCCGCGCGACGCCGCGCAATGGTCGGACGGCAATGGTGAACTGGACGATCCGATCCTGATCGACGAGCTCTGCACCAAGGTGCTTCCGGAACGCGGCATCAATGCCCAGCCGGAAGAAGTGCTGGTGACGCACTCCATGCGCCAGGCCCTCCAGTTCCTGGTGACGCTGCTGCTGCGACCGGGCATGCCGGTATGGGTGGAGGAGCCGGTCGATCCGGAACTGCTGGCGACACTGCGTGGACGCGGCGCGCGGGTCGAACGCTTCCACCCGGATGCAACGACCGCGCCGCCGGATGGCGTGCTGGTGGTGACCAGCGCGCGCGCGGGCGTCGCCTCCGGAAGCTTGACCGGCCCCTCGCGCGTCGACGCCATCGCACGCGGCAACGGCGTCGTGATCGAGCTGGCGGTGCCGGCGGATACGCTGGAACCAGGCGCCGCGCGGCCGGCGCTGTACGCTTCCGCAGGTTCCGGAAACGTCATCCACGTGGCCTGCCTTTCACCCGTTGCCGCGTGTGGCATGCCGCTTGCCTACGTTGTGTCCGATGCGTCGGTGATCGCGCGGTTGCGCATGTTGCGGCGTGTGTCCGGCGCCCTGCCCAACCTGCCGCAGCAGCGCGCCTGGGCGTACTTCCTGGCGCTCGGTTACTATGCTTCCGCGCTGCACCGTACGCGGCGCGCGCTGACCACGCGCAAGACCGCACTGCGCGACGCGTTGAATCATTATCTGCACCCGGACGTCCAGATCGGAACGATCCCGGGCGTCAGCGCCTACTGGGTGCGTTGCCGCGATGGGCGGGATGCGCAGGCGTTGGCGACCCAGGCGGCCGCTGCCGGCGTGCTGATCCAGCCGGCGCGGCTGGACGAAGCACGGCAGGCGTTCAGCATGGGGGTGACGAGCATTCCCGAAGCGCGTATCCGCGAGGGCGTGCGCGCGCTGGCGGGTTTGCTGCGCGCATCGCGCAGCGGCGTCGAAACCGGCCCGCGCCGCACCTTGTCGGGGAGCGCGTTGCGGCGGGCGCTGGCGGGCAGGACGTTCCTGTACAACACCGTGTACGGCGAACCCTGCACGATCGAGGTATGCCGGTCCGGTGAACTGATCGGCATGGCGGGCTACGCCAACGACGACCCCGACACGGGGCGCTGGTGGATCGATGGCAACCGCTGGTACCGGCAGTGGGATCACTGGGCCTACGGCGAAGCGGAAGGCTACGCCATCGCGGTGGAAGGCGAACGGCTTTACTGGTACGACGCCGCGGGCCATCTGGTCGACAAGGCGGTGATCCTGCGCAAGGCGCAGAGGCGACCTGCGTAAGCGCTGTACTGGCACCATCGGCGTGCCGCATCTGGATCTAAGACGGCGGTGCGTTTCAACCTACTTTCGGTCACGACGCAACCCACCGCAACCGGAGTCGGGCATTGGCCAGTCGCGCACGCACCAGCAAGCCGGAGCCAGCGGCCCGCGGATTCGGGATCGCCGCGCTGCAACTGGACCTCGACAGGGGCGACAACGTGGCGCGCATCGCCGCGGAAGTCGCCATGTTGAAGAAGCGCATGCCCTGGGTGCGCATGGTGGTGGTGGGCGAGCTCGCGGCGTTCGGCGCCGATCCCGCCCGCGCGCAGGCGATGCCCGGTCCCGCGGAACGGCGCTTCTGTGAGGTTGCGCGCAAGCACGGGCTGTGGCTCGTGCCGGGCTCGATCTACGAGCGCAAGGGCAGCCTGGTATTCAACACCGCGCCCGTCATCGATCCTGCGGGCAACGTGGTGGCGCGCTATCGCAAGCAGTTTCCGTTCTATCCCTACGAGAAGGGCGTGGAGCCGGGCCACGAATCGATCGTGTTCGACGTGCCCGGCGTGGGCCGCTTCGGCATCTCGATCTGCTACGACATGTGGTTTCCGGAAACCACCCGCTCGCTGTGCTGGATGGGCGCGGAAGTGATCCTGCACCCGACCATGACCTACACCATCGACCGCGACGTGGAACTCGCGATCGCGCGCGCGTCGGCCGCAAGCAACCAGTGCTACTTCATCGACATCAACGTCGCCGGTTCGCTCGGGCTGGGGCGCTCGATCGTTTGCGGCCCGGGCGGCGAAGTCATCCACCAGGCCGGCAGCGGCCGCGAAGTCATCGCCTTCGAGGTCGACTTTGCGTATTTGCGCAACGTCCGGGAACGCGGCTGGCAGTGCCTGACGCAGCCGCTCAAGAGCTTCCGCGACAGCAAGGTCGTGTTTCCCGCTTACGGCGCGGGCGTCGCGCCGTCCGAAACCCTGGCGCGCCTCGGGCGGCTCGCGATCGCAACGGATGGCGGCGACAACCCGGGCAAGGCCTGAACGCTACAACCTGACGAGAGAGGGAGGTTGTCCGTGAACACGCAACACATCAATGCAACTTGCGACAAGACATGCCGGATCCAGGCCCTGCCGGCCGCGATCATGCTGGGCCTGCTGATGTCTGCCCCTGCGCTGGCGACATCCGGAGCAGGGCAATCCGGAGCCGCCGATCCACAGTCGGCGCCGCAGCAATCAGCCAGCCAGAATGCCGACAGCGCTGGACAAGGCAGTGGTGAGCAGCGGAAAAAGGAACCACAAACGCTGGGAACAATCACGGTCACCGCGACCGGTCGCGCTCAGCAGGTCGTCGCCGTGCCTTACAACATCAGCGTCGTGACAGGCGCGATGATCGAGCAGGATCACGTCCTGGACAACGCCGAACTCTTCCGCAGCATTCCCGGTATCAACGTGGTGGATAGCGGACCGCGCAATTCCGGCGTCGTCAACAATATCCGCATCCGGGGTATCAACGTCGACAGTTCGGCCATGGGTGACTATGCGGTGACCTCGGTGGCGCCGGTGGCGACCTACATTGATACTGTGCCGTTGTTCGCGAATTTCCTGCTGTTCGACATCAACCGGGTGGAGGTGCTGCGGGGCCCACAGGGTACGTTGTACGGGTCGGGTTCGCTCGGTGGAACCGTACGCTACATCCTGAACAAGCCACAGTTGAATCAATTCGGAGGCAGCGTGAGTGCGAGCTTGTCCAGCACGGACGGATCATCGGGCATCGGCAATTCGGAATCGCTGGTGTTGAACGCGCCGCTGGGCAACACGCTTGCGCTGCGCGTGGATGGTGCCCGCAACGATTTCCCAGGCGTCACCGATTACGTCAACCTGTACCAGCTCGATGGCAACGGGGTCCCCATTGCGCCCAGTGGCATCCTGTCACCGGACGCCGCGTATTATTCGAAGAAGGACGCTGACACTGTCAAACAGGATTTCGGGCGGGCTTCGCTGCTGTGGAAACCCAACGACAGATTCGACGTGCAACTCAGCTACATGGCGCAGGCCGACCGCTTTGGCGCGCGCCGCGGGACGTCGCTGGGGACCGACGGATACGATGTTCCCTACCAGCGCAACCAGCTGGGCGCGGCCCAGCTGGAGCCATCCGACCGCCACGTCAACCTGACCAGCCTCGAGGCGAATCTCGATGTCGGATTCGCGACGTTGACCTCCAGCACGTCCTACTACAACCACGAAGGCGACATCACCAGCGACAACACGGGCTTTTACGCGAAACAAGGCTGGTACTCGAGCCTGTACTACAACTACCCACGTCCCATGTCGACCGCGTTCCGGACCTACGGTGACAAGGCCTTCACCCAGGAGTTCCGGCTGGTGTCAAAGACCGGCGGAGCCTTCGACTACATCGTGGGCGCCTACTTCCGCAACCAGCATTCCTATACGTCGCAGCTCAGCGAGTTGCGCGGCTTCAAGGACTGGTGGGACGCGGCGTACCCCGCCCTGGCGGACGTGGTCGATGCCAGCAGCGACGACTACAGCTACCTGGCCACCAGCCACTACAGGGAGACTGCGTTGTATGGCCAAGGCACCTGGCATGCCACCGACCGGCTGGATCTGACGGTAGGCGTACGTACCTTCCGGGACAAGTTCACCGCCAGCGTCGACTCCGCGCTTCCGCTGTGGGTCGGGCTGTTTCCGCCCGGGCACGCCGAGAACGAGCAGAAAAACGACAAGACCCTGTATTACGCAAATCTGTCGTGGTGGCTCAACGACAGGAACCAGTTCTATGCGACGGCATCCCAAGGGTACCGCCGCGGAGGTGCGAACGGTACCCCGACCAGTGGCTACTTCGCCGAGAGTCCGGCCTGGCTGTTCTACCGACCGGATACGGTCGACAACTACGAGGCTGGATTCAAGGGCATCGTTGGCGGTATGACCTACACCGCGGACGTCTTCTACACGAACTGGAAGAATCCGCAGTTGAACACCGCCACTACCAACTGGGGCTTTTTCGCGGTGCAGAACATGGGCCGCGCGAAGTCCAGGGGCGTCGAACTCGAGTTGCAGGGAAAGCTCGGAGACCACTTCACGTACGGCGTTGGTTATGCGTACACCGACGCCACCCTCGCCGAAGACGCCTATACGCCGACCGGTGTCCTGATCAACACCAAGGGTGCGGACCTGCCGGGCGTGTCGCGCAATCACCTCAATGCATCGGGCGACTATTCGTTCCAAGCCATGGGCGGGCTTTTGACGTTGCACCTGGATGGTTCGTACCAGTCGTCCTCGCAGAACTCGATCAGCCGGAGTCCGTTGTACCAATACACCCTTCCCGGCTTCACCCTCTGGAACGCCTCGGCCAGTTTCAGCCGGGATGCGTGGACCGCGACGCTGTGGCTCAAGAACCTTACCAATACCGAAGGCGCCACCGGCGTGTACACCACGGCGTACATGGGCACGGCGCCCTCGGAGGGGTTCTACGGAAACGGATCCAAACTGCTCACGACATTGCCGCGAACCGTCGGGGTAACCTTCACGTACCGGTTCTAGGACATGACTGCGACAGTGGCGGTGAGCGCGGATTCGCATCCATCGATGGACGACGTGGAGCAATTGCTGGCGTGTGGCGACCCTGTCGCCGCACGCCGCGAGCTCGATGCTGTCGCGGGGCGGGTAGGAACATCCGCGCGGTTCGCACATGAAGTCGGGCAACTCTACATGCGCCTCGGCGACGCGGGACGCGCGGCGGATTCCTATGCGCGCGCCGTGGCGCTCGAACCCGGCCTGACGGCGTATCGCTACAACCTGTCGACCGCGTTGATCGCGCTGGGCCGGATGGACGGAGCCGAGGCCGCGCTGGACAGCGTGATCGCCGCGCAGCCATGCGATGGCGATGCCTGGTACAACCGCGCCACGCTCAGGCGGCAGACACCCGCTCGCAACCATGTCGCGGCGATCGAACGCGAACTGTCCCGGCCAGGCCTGCAGCCCAGGGATGCGGTGCCGCTCCACTATGCCCTGGCCAAGGAACTGGAAGACCTCGGCGAATTCGAGCGTTCGTTCCAGGCGCTGACGCGTGGCGCGTCGGCACGGCGCGCGATGCTGTCCTATCGCGTGGAGGACGACGAATCGATCATGCGCGGGATCGGCGCGGCTTTCACGGAGCAGGTCGTGCGTGAACCGGTATCCGGATGCGACGACAAGCGTCCCGTATTCGTCGTCGGCCTGCCGCGCAGTGGCACGACGCTGGTGGATCGCATCCTCAGTTCGCACAGCCGGGTCGGCAGTCACGGCGAGAGCACCGATTTCGCGATGTCGTTGATGCACCTGGCGGGACGTTGCCGGGACAAGGCCGAGCTGCTGGAGCGCTCGACGAAGGTGGATCCGCGGCAGCTCGGGGAGGCCTACAGTCGTCGGCTCGCGATGCATTCCGACGACCGGATCGTGGACAAGACACCGGCCAACTTCCTCTATCTCGGCCTGATCGCCCGCGCGTTGCCCAACGCGCGAATCATCTACGCACGACGCGATCCGATGGACGTGTGCTACGCGATGTACAAGACCCTGTTCCGGATGGCGTATCCGTATTCGTACGACCTCGGGGATCTTGGTCGCTATTGGCTGGCCTTCGATGCGCTGATGCGCCACTGGCAGGACGTGCTCCCGGCCGGGCGGATGCTGGTGGTCGACTACGAACGGTTGGTCACGGATCCGGCCGCGACGATCACCGCGATGCTGGATCACATCGGGATGCCCTGGGAAGACGCCTGCCTGCACTTCGACGCGAACCCGCTTCCGTCGCTGACCGCAAGCGCGGCACAGGTGCGCCAGCCGATCTATGCAACTTCGGTGGGGCTCTGGCGACACCACGCCAAGGCCCTTGCGCCGCTCGTGGATTTGTTCCGCACGCATGGCGTTGCGGTTGACGAAGGAGCCGGGGCGTGAACGGGATGGCCGAACACATGGGGCAGGACGCGGCGCGTCGGGCCGGGAACGACGACCGGGACAGTCCCTGGTTGTACGCGCTGCTGGCGCTGCTCGGCACGGCCGGATTCTTCTACGTGAACCTTGCCGCCGCCATCGTGGACGGGTTGACCGGCACGCTCGGGTTCACCAGCGCACAGGCAGGCGGCGTGATGTCGGCGAACATCTACGGCGCAAGCGTGGGTGGGCTGATCGCGGTGTTCATGGTGCGGCGCTTCCCGTGGCGACCGGTATTGGTGGGCCTGCTGTGCGTGCTGCTGGCGTTGGAGCTTGCTTCGCTGTTGGCGCATTCCTATCGCGTGCTGTTGCCGCTGCGAGCCCTCGACGGAGTGATAGGCGGCATGTCGGTCGGCGTCGCGCTGGCGTTGCTTGCGCGCACCCGGTTCCCGGACCGCGCGTTCGGTGCGTTGCTGGTATTCCAGTTCGTGTTCGGCGGTCTGGGCAGCATGTGGTTGCCCGGCCTGGTCGAGGAACACGGAACTTGGGTGCTGTTCGTGTGCATGGCCGCGATGGATCTCGCCGCGATCATCGCGGCGATTTTCCTGCGCATGCGCGATGACGGGCATGCGAAGACCGTCATGAAGGCCGCCGCGCCGGACAAGCTTGTGTTCGCGCTGACCGCCGCCACGCTGCTGGCACTGTTCCTGTTCCAGGCTGCGCAGATGGGGCTGTTTGCCTTCATCATCCCGCTCGGCGAGAACAGCGCCTTGACGCTGCCGTTCATCAGCCAGACCGTCGGCTGGACGACCTGGATCGGCGCGCTGGGCGCGGTGTGCGTGATCGCGTTCGGCACGCGCATGGGACGCGCCCGGCCGCTCGCCATCGCGATGTTCGTGACCCTGCTCGGGATGGCGGGGCTTTACATGGCCCACCACAAATCGATCTTCTTCGCCGCCAATGCCACCACCGCGATCACCTGGTCGTTCGTGGTGCCTTACCTGTTCGGGATCGTGTCGATGCTGGACCGCAGCGGACGGCTCGCCACGTTGGCGGGTTTCGTTTCCGGGCTGGGGCTTGCATCCGGTCCACTCGTTGCCGGTTGGCTTGCGCGGCCGCATGATTTCGTTCCGATGATCAGCGTGGCGCTGGCGTTTCTCGTGGTGTCGGGAATCGCGATGACCCTCGTCTCGATCCGCGTGGACAAGCTGGAAGCAACGTTGGCAAAAGAGGTGCCTTAGCAGATGGGCGCGGATTCGGTGGTGAATGCGGACGGGAGCATGCAGCTCAGCGACCGTCGACTGTTGCGCGAGCAATGCCGGATCGGCGCGGCGTGGTGTGATGCCGATGGTGGCGGGCAGGTGGCGGTCCACAACCCAGCTACCGGCGATGTGCTCGGCAGCGTGCCGGACATGGGCGCGTTGGAAACCCGACGCGCCATCGAAGCCGCCGCGCAGGCGCTGCCGGAATGGTCGCGGCGAACGGCAGGCGATCGAGCGCAGCTGCTGCGCTGCCTGCACGACGCGATGATGGCGAACCAGGAAGATCTCGCGATCATGCTGACCTCCGAAGGCGGCAAGCCGATTTCGGAGGCCCGCGGCGAAATCGCGTATTCGGCCTCGTTCATCGACTGGTTTGCGGAAGAGGGCAAGCGGCTTTACGGCGACGTGATTCCGGGCCACCAGCCCGACAAGCGCATCCTCGTGACGCGCCAGCCCGTCGGCGTGGTCGCAGCCATCACCCCGTGGAATTTCCCGTCCGCGATGCTGGGTCGCAAACTCGCGGCCGCGCTGGCCGCGGGGTGCACGGTGGTCTGCAAGCCTGCCATTGAAACGCCTTTCTCGGCGCTGGCCTTCGCCGAGCTGGCGGAGCGTGCCGGCATCCCGCCGGGCGTGGTCAATATCGTGACGGGTCGCGACGACGAGGCGATCGGACGGGAGATGACGTCGAACCCGATCGTGCGCAAGCTCAGCTTCACGGGCTCGACCGCCGTCGGAAAGCTGTTGATGGCGCGCTGCGCCGAGACCATGAAGCGGGTGTCGCTGGAACTCGGTGGCAACGCGCCGTTCATCGTGTTCGACGATGCCGATGTCGAGGCTGCCGTCGCGGGTGCGATCGCCAGCAAGTTCCGCAACAGCGGCCAGACCTGCGTGTGTGCCAACCGGTTCCTGGTGCAAAGCGGCATCCATGATGCGTTTGCCACCGCGCTGGTGCGCGCGGTCGAAGGCCTGAAGGTGGGCAATGGCATCGAGGAGGCGACGAGCCAGGGGCCGCTGATCAACCGGCATGCGATCGACAAGGTCGAGACACACGTGCAGGACGCACTGGAGCTCGGCGGACGCCTGCTGTGCGGTGGCCGTCCCCATGCACTCGGCAGGACGTTCTTCGAACCGACCGTCATCGCCGGTGCGACCCCCGCGATGCGGCTTGCGCACGAGGAGACGTTCGGTCCGGTCGCAGCGCTGTTCCGGTTCGACGACGAAAGCGAGGCGATTGCCATGGCCAACGACACCGACAGCGGGCTCGCCGCGTACTTCTACACCCGCGACCTCGCGCGCAGCTGGCGCGTCGGCGAGGCGTTGCAGTACGGCATCGTCGGGATCAACACCGGCATCATCTCCACCGCGGTCGCGCCGTTCGGCGGCATCAAGCACTCCGGCGTCGGTTCGGAAGGGTCGAAGTACGGCCTGCTCGACTACACGGTGCTGAAATACACCTGCATCGGCGGCATCCAATGAAACGGGTCTCCACCGTTGGCGCGGCCGCGATTTGCGCTTGCGCCATGTCGGTGATCCCATTCCAGGCCCTTGCGCAGGATGCGTTGTCCACGCGCACGCAACTGACCCATGCGACCTTGATGGATGGCCGTGGTCGCGCCGACGTCGACTTTTCAGCCTACGCGCCGCCCGTTAATGCAAGCGCGCCGGGCGAAACGTTCGAGGGCACCCTGCATGCTTCGGGCAAGGTGGGCACGCGCACCATCCACCTCGAACCCGGGTTCCTGTCACGGATGCAGGTTACCGCGGCGCGGACGTTTCCTGACGACTTCGATTACGACTTCGTGCAGGACGGCGATGTCCTGTTGCCGGTTCGCCGCGGCTACATCGTCACCAACCATCCGTACTGGGATGTCGTGCTGGAGCCGGGCAGGGTCTGGAGCGAGCCTGGCGACCGTGGCTATTCACGGGCAGCGATTCCGTTTGCGCTGGTCCAGAAACACATGAATTGCACGCATTACGGCGTGATGATGTTCCTGTTCAAGTCCGACGGCGCGATCTCGCATGTCGCGATGCAGATCAGCAGCGAGACCTGCAAGTACCTCAAGCTTGACATGTGGGGGTTGCTCGACGCGTCGTATGCCCACCACGAGGTACCGGAAAAGGCCACCGTCGTCGCGGCCTGGCGGCAGTACCTGTCTCACCGGCTCCCTGAGCGGCCGATCGCGCAATTGGCTGCGGATCATCCGGGTGTCGACCCCGCGAAACTGGCCATCGGCGAATCCAGCGCGCGCACGCTGTACGGATTGGTGGTGGACGGCATCAATTACGTTTCCGCGTGTCCCACCCGTTACGGCGACTATCCCTATTGCGGCGTATTGCCGTTCCCGTCCTATTCGACGGCCAAGACGGCCGAGGCGGCGTTGGCCCTGATGGCCATGGAACAGCGCCACCCCGGAACCGCAGACATCAAGGTCAACGAATTCGCCCCGGTGCCGGGGTGCGCAGCGAAAGGGTGGGGTGGAGTGACCTTTCGCGACTTGCTGGACATGACGACGGGACACTACGACTCCACGGCCTACATGGCCGACGAGGATGCGCCGAAAGTCCAAGGATTCTTTTACGCCACGACGGAACAAAAAAAGGCAGCTTTCAGTTGCAGCGCGTATCCGCTGCGCGCCAAGCCCGGCACGACCTGGGTCTACCACACATCCGACACCTTTCTGCTTGGCGATGCGTTGAATCGTTACCTGCGTCGCCTCCCCGGTGAAGCGCATGCGGACATCTTCCGCGACGTGGTCGATGCCGACATCTACAAGCCGCTTGCCCTCAGTGCGACGGCCCGGGTGACACGTCGCACCGCGGACGCGGCGGCGCAGCCGTTCTTTGGCTATGGCCTGCAATTCAATCGCGGTGATATCGCGCGCCTGGCACTCTGGATCGACAGGGACGGCGGCAAGCTTGATGGCAGGCAGGTGCTGGATCCGAAACTGCTTGATCTGGCGATGCAGCGCGTCGAGGGCCAGCGTGGCTCAATCGTCGACGCGTATCCGGAGTTCCGCTACCAACTTGGCTTCTGGGCCCGCAACGTCGCAGGGCTGATCGGTTGCAAGCGCCCCACTTGGGTGCCCTTCATGTCGGGTTACGGCGGGATTTCCGTGGTGATGTACCCGAACGGCGTCGTGTACTACAACGTATCCGACAGTGGATCGCCCAGCGCCTTCAACTGGGGCCCGAGTGCCGCCATCGCGAACTTTTTGGGCAGCATTTGCCCGTGATCGTAAAGCGCTGCCTCACGCGTGATACTGCATGTGGCGAGAGAATCATGAACCGCCATATGTCGAGGTAGCCATGCAGGCGTTGTCCGGCATCAAAGTCCTGGATCTTTCACGGGTACTAGCAGGCCCTTTCTGCACCCAGATGCTGTCCGACCTTGGTGCCCACGTGTGGAAGATCGAGTCGCCGCAGGGCGATGATACCCGCCGGTGGGGACCGCCGTTCGAGCATGGGGAAAGCGCGTATTTCCTCTCTGCGAACAGGGGCAAGCAGAGCCTCGCGATCAACCTGAAGGATCCGCGCGGCGCTGATCTGGTGCGCCGTTTGTCCGAACGTGCCGACGTTCTGGTCGAAAACTTCAAATGCGGCGACATGCAGCGGTATCGGCTGGATTACGAGACGCTCAGGCATGGCAACCCGCGCTTGATCTACGCGTCCATCACCGGGTTCGGGCAGCACGGCCCGCGGGCGAGCGAGCCTGGTTACGACGTGGTGTTGCAGGCGTTGACGGGAATCATGAGCGTCACCGGTGAGCCGGAGGGTCCACCCAACAAGGTCGGTGTCGCCTGGATCGATGTGCTCACGGGCATGACGGCGGCCATCGGAATACTCGCGGCGTTGAACGAGCGCCAGGCAAGCGGCGAAGGCCAATACATCGACCTCGGTCTGTTCGACGTTGGCGTGATGGCCATGGTGAACCAGGCGCAGGCGTACCTTATGTCCGGCAAGATTCCGCTGCGCATGGGCAACGCCCATCCGCAGATCGTTCCGTACCAGACCTTCCGTGCTTCGGACGCGTGGTTCATGCTCGCGGTCGGCAATGACGAACAATACCGCCGGCTGACGGACGTGCTGGAACATCCGGATCTGTGGGAGGACACGCGGTTCCGGACCAACGCCGGTCGCGTGGTGGCCCGCGAAGCCCTTTCGCAACGAATCGGCGACATCACGCGGGAGCAATCGCGGGATTACTGGCTTGGCCGCCTCAAGGCAGCCGGCGTTCCCGCCGCGCCGATCGCCAATATCGATGATGCATTCCACGACGGGCAATCCACTGCGAGGAACTTGAAGTGGCCGGTACTGCACCCGAAGGCGGGTGAGTTAACGCTGGTCGCGAACGCCCTCCAGCACATGTCCCGAACGCCGGCCGCACCACAGGCTGCGCCGCCGATGCTTGGCGAGCACACGCATTCGGTGCTTTCGGAGTGGCTCGAGATGGATGCGCACACCATGGATGATCTGGAACGTGAAGGCGTGATTTTTGTTGGACCCAGGTAGGTTGCATTGCCTCCGAAAGACTGCGTCCTGTGTTCTCGCATCACCTGTTAGCGTGAAGGGCCACGCGAAAGCGGCGTACGGAATTGGATGTGGATGGGATCCTTTGCACGCCTTGACGAACTCTTCACGCCATGCGCCCGGTCTCCCTGACTTCCGGCACTCCCTCGCGGCGTTTTGGAAGGACTAGGGTCAACATTTTTGCCGTGAGGGTGACCGTGATGAAGAGCTCCCTGGTTCTGGCTGCTTGCGTGGTCTTGCTCACCGCCGGCAGCGCGGTCGCCGCAACGAAACCGGAAGGCCCGTTCGCCAACCTGAAATTCCGCAACCTCGGGCCCGCCGTTTCCGGCGGGCGCGTCAGCACGGTGGCCGGCATTCCCGGCAAGCCTGACGTCTATTACGTCGGCACCGCCGGCGGCGGCCTGTGGAAGACCACCGACAACGGCATCAAGTGGGAAGATCTCATGAAGCACGCCGACAGCGCCTCGATCGGCGCGGTCGCGCTGGCGCCTTCGAACGAGAAAGAGGTCTGGGTCGGCACCGGAGAAGCCAATCCGCGCAACGACGTGCTGCTGGGCCACGGCGTGTATTTCTCGCCCGATGCCGGCAAGACCTGGCAGTTCAAGGGACTGAAGGACGCCGGGCTGATTTCCAGCATCGTGGTCGATCCTTCCAACCCGAACACGGTCTGGGTCGCGGTGCTGGGCAATCCGTGGAAAGCGAGTGAGACGCGCGGCGTGTTCATGACCACCGACGCCGGCAAGAACTGGAAGAAGGTGCTGTACGTCAACGACACCACCGGCGCCAGCGACGTCGAAATCGATCCATCAAATCCGAAAGTTTTGTACGCCGGGATGTGGACCGAGCAGCGCAAGCCGTGGACGCAGGTGAACGGCAGCACCGACGGCGGCATCTGGCGTTCCGAAGATGGTGGGAAAACCTGGAACAAGTTGGGTGGCGGCCTGCCGACGGACGTCCCGACCGACCGCGTCAAGATCGCCTTCGCGCCTTCCGATCCGAAAATCGTGTACGCGACGATGCCGACGCAGCAGTGCATCCTGTGGGGCAGCAGCGATTCCGGTGACAACTGGAAGTGCATCAGCAACAACCACGAGCTCGCGGTGCGGATGTTCTATTTCAGCTCGATGGCGGTTGCGCCGAACGATCCCAAGACAATTTATTTCAGTTCCTTCCAGCTGATGAAATCCACCGATGGCGGCAAGACCGCCAAGGTGATCGACCACGACGTGCACGTGGACCATCATGCGATCTGGATCGATCCGAAGAATCCCGACCGCATCATCCAGGGCAACGATGGCGGCGCTTACGTGAGCGTGAACGGCGGCAAGACCTGGCGCGCCTTCAACAACCTGCCGATCGAGGAGTTCTACACCGTCGCAATCTCGAACACACAACCGTTCGGCGTGTGCGGCGGCATCCAGGACAACAGCGCGGCGTGCGGCCCATCCAACAGCCTTTCATCGGCGGGCATCTGGGGTGCGGACTGGTGGAATCCCGCCGGTGGTGACGGCACCTATGTGGTGCCCGCGCCTTCGGATCCGACCATCGTCTATGGCGCATCGCAGACGGGCTACGCCGCGCGCATCGACACGAAGAACTGGACCAGTGCCTTCGTCCGCCCGTCGCTGGCCAGCGTGACGGATACGCCGATCTCGAAGCTCAAGTACCGCTACAACTGGGGCGCGCCGATCGCGGTGTCGCCGAGCGAACCGAACACCGTTTACATGGGCGCGAACGTCGTGTTCAAGTCCACCGATGGTGGCGCCAACTGGACGCCAATCTCGCAGGATCTCACCCGCGACATCAAGGATCACCAGCCGATCGCGGGCGGCCCCGTGTTCCACGATATTTCCAGCGCCGAGAACACCGACACCATCCTGTCGATCACGCTCGCACCCACCGACCCGAAGGTGATCTGGGCCGGCACCGATGACGGACTGGTGTGGGTCAGCAAGGACGGCGGCACGGACTGGACCAACGTTTCCGCAGGCCTGCCGCAGGCGGTGTCGCTGGGACGCATCTACCAGATCGGCGTGTCGCCATTCGACGCCGGCACCGCTTACGTGGCAGTGGACGGCCACATGCTGGGCGACGAGCATCCGTATGTGCTGAAGACCAGCGATTACGGCGCGCACTGGCAAAGCATCGCCAGCGGTTTGCCGGACGATTACGCCGCGGTGGTGGTGCGCGAGGACCCGAACCGCAAGGGGCTGCTCGCGCTCGGCACGATGCGTGGGCTGTACCTGTCGTTCGACGACGGCGCGCATTGGGAACCCATGACCGCCAACCTGCCGACGATGGCGGTGTGGGATTTGAAGTTCACCAAGTCACCACACGATCTTGTGCTCGCAACCCATGGTCGCGGACTGTGGATCCTCGACAACCTCGAAGCGCTCGAGCACTGGCAGCCGGCGATGGCGAAAGACGCCTTCCACCTGTTTCCTGCTTCGCAGGGCATCGAGTGGCTGACGTTCGACGGGCGCAACATGGGACCGGCGCCGGGCGATTTCACCACGCCCAATCCCCCCGCAGGCCCCGAGATCGCGTACACGCTGGCCAAGGCGATACCTGTGCCCAAGGGCTGCGCCGCGGAAGCAAAGAAAAACGAGGACAAGAACGCGCAGGAGACGTCCGAGGAGAAGAAGCACGAGCCGCCGTTCAAGGACTGCAACCCCGTCACGATCACCATCACCGACAGCAGCGGCAAGCCGGTTGCCTCCATCCGCGGACCCGGCAAGGCTGGCATCAACCGGGTGTCCTGGAACATGCATTACGCCGGCGTCGAATTGCCGGAATCGATGCGTCCGCCGCGTGAACACGAGAAACACCAGCCCACCGGGCCGCTCGCGTTGCCGGGCACGTATACGGTGGCCGTCAATGCCGATGGCCACAGCGACAAGGCCACGTTGCAGGTAACGCCCGATCCGCGCGTGGACACGCCGATGGACGTGCAGCAGGCGGCGTTCGACAGCGCCATGAAACTGCGCGACGAGGCGGCCGCGGACGTGGCCATGATCGGCCGCACCCATGCCATGCTGGAGAGCCTCGACAAGACGCTGGCTGCGTCGTCCAGTGCCGCTGCGGGCAGCGCCAAGGCCGGCGTGCACACAGACGCCGCGGCGCTCAAGCAACAACTCGGCGAGTTCGCCGCGAACCTCTACCAGCCGAACGTCCAGTACAAGGTACCGGAGGATGACATCCACGACATCGCGCCCTGGGGCATGAGTTTCCTCGGCGTGTACGAAGCCATCTCCGGCATGGCGCCGAACCAGGCGCCGAACGCGGAGCAGCAACAGTACGTCGCGGACAAGGCGGCCAGGCTGCAGCCGCTGCTGGACAACTTCAACGGCCCGCTGCGCCAGGCGGTGGAGAAGTTCAACGTCGAGGCAAAGAAGGCCGGCGCGCAGGCGCTGCCCATCGGCGAGCCGGTCAAGGTCGGCGACCCGAAATTGCTGTCCTCGGTGGAATAGCTTGACGCAACGACCGATGCTTTGTGTCCCTCTCCCTCCGGGAGAGGGACAGGGGTGAGGGTTCGGTGGCGCAGTGAGTAATCCCGGATGCGACGGGCCAGTTTTTTGTTCGTCATCCCGGGGCCGCCCGCGCTTTGTGCGGGCGGAATCCGGGATCCATTTTGACTTTGCCTCAAAAGCACAATGGATCCCGGCCTGCGCCGGGATAACGAGCAAAAGATGGAGCGCTGGCCATGCCTTCTTACCCATGAACGCCTCCACGGCTTCGCTATCATGCGTTGATTGTCCGCGTTACGAGGAGTCGTTCATGCCCGTGCCCCATCGCCTGACTGCGTTGTTCGCTGCGGTTGCCCTCACGCTCGCCGGTGCGCTGCCTGCATCCGCCGCGACACCCGTCACGCACGACAGCACGGCGACAACATCGCCATTCGGCGCCTTGCACTGGCGCCTGATCGGCCCGTTCCGCGCCGGCCGCACGCTGGCGGTCACCGGCGTACCGGGGCAGCCCGATCATTTCTACATGGGTGCGGTGGATGGCGGCGTGTGGGAAACGCACGACACGGGCCGGACCTGGCAACCGATCTTCGACGCGCAGGATGTCGGTTCGATCGGCGCGATCGCGGTGGCGCCGTCCAATCCGAAGATCATCTACGTCGGCACCGGCGAATCCGACATGCGTTCGGACATCGCGCAGGGCGATGGCATGTACAAGTCCACGGACGGCGGCAAGACCTGGACACACATCGGCCTCGTCGATTCGCAGCAGATCGCGATGATCCGGGTCGATCCGCACAATCCGGATCGCGTATTCGTCGCCGCGCTGGGTCACCCCTACGGACCGAACTCCGAGCGTGGCGTCTATCGCTCGCTGGATGGCGGCGAGACCTGGAAGAAGGTGCTGGGCCCGAATGACGACACCGGTGCGATCGACCTGATTTTCAAGCCGGGCGATGCCAACACGATTTACGCCTCGCTGTGGCAGACGCGTCGCCCCCCGTGGAACGTGTACCCACCGTCCAACGGACCGGGTTCGGGCTTGTACAAGTCCACCGACGGCGGCAGCACCTGGACTCACCTCGATGGCCATGGTTTTCCGTCCAAGGGTTTGGGTCGGATCGGCATCGCGATTTCCGCGGCAGCGCCCGACCGCATCTACGCGATCGTCGATGCGGAAGAGGGTGGTTTGTACCGCTCCGACGACGCCGGCAAGACGTGGGCCAAGACCAGCGGCGATCCGCGCATCTGGCAGCGCGGCTGGTATTTCGGCCAGATCACGGCCGATCCGAAGAATCCCGACCGCATCTACGCGATGAACACCATCGAGCTGCGTTCGGACGATGGCGGCAAGACCTTCATTCCCGTGAAGGGCGACCCGACTGGCGACGACTACCACGAGCTCTGGATCGACCCGAACGATCCGGAGCGCCAGATCATGGGCGTGGACCAGGGCGCGATCATCACCGTCAACGGCGGCAAGACCTGGTCGTCGTGGTTCAACCAGCCGACCGCGCAGATGTACCACGTCAGCGTGGACAACCGTTTCCCGTACCGCGTGTACGGCGCGCAGCAGGATTCCGGCGCGGCGGCCATTCCCAGCCGTTCGCCGTACTACGCCGCCATCAACATGGCGCAGTTCCACGAGGTCACCGCGGGTGGCGAGAACGGCATGATCGCGCCCGATCCAGAAGACCCCGATATCGTGTACGGCGGCACCGTCGACAAACTGGACCTGAAGACCGAGCAGACGCGCAGCGTCGATCCGACGCTGGCCGATCCCGATCTTTATCGCCGCACCTGGACACTGCCGCTGGTGTTCAATGCGGTTGATCACGGCACCCTGTATTTCGGCAACCAGCGCGTGTGGCAAACCAACGATGGCGGCAAGCACTGGGCCGCGATCAGCCCGGATCTCACGCGCGAGGATCCGGGCGCGCCGGCGAATCTCGATCCGCCGACCGTCGCCGACAATCTGGGTCAGGGACCGCGCCGCGGCGTGGTGTATGCGATCGGCTCATCGCCGCTCGATGCAAAACTGTTGTGGGCGGGCACCGACGATGGCTTGATCTGGCGCACCGACGATGCCGGCGCGCACTGGAGCAATGTCACGCCGAAGCCCCTGACGGCGTGGTCCAAGATCGGCAACATCGATCCCTCGCATTTCGATGCGAACACTGCGTTCGCCTCGGTGGACCGGCACCGTCTCGACGACCGCAAGCCCTACATCTACCGCACGACCGATGGCGGCAAGACCTGGGCTTTGATCGTCGCCGGCATTCCCGGCGGCGACTTCGTCAACTGGGTGCAGGAAGATCCGGTAAAACCCGGGTTGCTTTATGCCGGTACCGAATTCGGCGTATTCGTGTCGTTCGACAACGGCGGCCAATGGCATTCGCTGCAACAGAACCTGCCCGTCAGTTCGGTGCGTCAGATCGTGGTCAAGGACGATGACCTCGTTATCGCGACGCACGGCCGTGGTTTCTGGATCATGGACGACGTCTCGGCACTCCGGCAACTTGCCGTATACCCATCCACTTGGGCAACCCGCCTGTACAAGCCCGCGGTCGCGTACCGCGTGCGCACCGCCAGCTTCACCGGCACGCCAATGCCCAAGGATGAACCCATCGCGGAGAACCCGCCGTGGGGCGCGTACATCGATTATTCGCTGGCCACTGCGCCAGCCAAACCCGTCGAGCTGTCGATCTACGATGCACAAGGCAGGTTGGTGCGGCACTATTCGAGCGCCGACAAGGCGCCGAAGCCTGACCTGGCGAAGATCAACATGACCCCCGACTGGTTCCGCGAACCGGTGGTGCTGAAAACCACGCCGGGCCTGCACCGCTTCGTGTGGCCGTTGCGCTATGCGCCGCCGCCCGCATTGACGCACGGCAATCCGTGGACCGATGGCGCCTGGGCGCCGCCGGGGCAATACACGGTGAAGCTGAGCGTCGATGGCAAGACTTTCAGCGAACCGTTGACCGTAGCCGCGGATCCGCGCGTGCAGCTTCCCAGCGAAGCCTTCACGCAACAGTTCGCGCTGGCGCAGCAGGTCGAAGCCAAGCAGGCGCAACTTGCAACCGCCATGGGCGAAGCCCACAAGTTGCATGCCGGGTTGCAGAAGGCAGGCAAGGGCGCCAGCGGCGATCTCCTGAAGTCCATCGATGCACTCGACGCCAAGGTGGTCGCTGCCGCGAACATCGTCAAGGTTTCCAACCCCTACAACGCGTGGACCCGGCCACCCGACAACACCCAAAACTTCCTGTACCTCAATGCCGCGTTCGGTACGCTGATGCAGGCTGTGGATGGCGGCGCCGATGCCGCACCTTCGCCCGACGCCCGCACCGGCTACGCCAAGCTCAGCGCGATGCTGAATGCGTCGCTCGCGAAGTGGGATTCACTCAAGCAGCACGATCTCGCGGCACTGGACGCGGAGTTGAAGGCAGCCGGCAGGCCAACGATCGACGTGCATTGATCATCGCTGCAGGCGCGCGCCTGCAGCCTGACGGGCGGGGCCGCCGCGCGATGGGCGCTGGAGATACTGGCGACGCGCGGCGGCTCGTGCGCAGGGGCGCTGCGGAAACGCTCAGGCAGCGCGGCACTAACGCGCTCGCGCGGTGGCGTGACGGGGGCCGCTTGCCGAGCGCGGGTGCACGGTCAGAGTTGCAGTCATGCCCGCGGCCAGGATCACCCCCTTCGGCAATGACGATGTGTCGATCGCGACGCGCACCGGCAAGCGCTGCGCCAGGCGCACCCAGTCGAACGTCGGGTTGACGTCGGCCAGCAGGTCGCCGCCGGTGGGATTGTCGGTGTCGGCGATCCCGCGTGCGATGCCGGTGATGGTTCCCTTGAGCTGCACGCCACCCGCCATCAGGCGGATGTCGACCGGATCGCCGATGCGCAACTGCGGCAGCTTGGTTTCCTCGAAGTACCCATAGATGTAATAGCTGTGGCTGTCGATCAAGGCCATCTGGGCGACACCCGTGTTGGCGTAGTCGCCGACCCGTACCCGGAGGTTGGTGATGTAGCCGTCGGCGGGCGCGCGCACCTGCGTGCGCTGCAAATTCAGCTTCGCAACCGCCACCTGGACTTCGGCTTGTTGCACGGCGGCCGCTGTCGCCGCGGCCGTCGCGCCGGCCTGTCCCTGTGACGCCTTGGCCGCGCGCAGCGTGGCGGCGGCGTTGCTGGCGGTGTCGATTGCGTTTTCGCGGTCCTCGGCCGAAAGGTATCCGGCGGTGGCCTCGGAGGTGCGTCGCTGCGCCTGGGCCTCGAGCATCCGGTATTCGCTCTGGTGTCCCGCGACCGTGGCTTTGGCGGCCAGCGTTGCGGCGCCGGCCGCACGCATGCCGGCTTCCGCCGCGGCGAGATTGGACTCCGCCTGCGCCAGCGCGAGCTGGAAGCGCGATCGATCGATGACCAGCAGCACATCGCCCTTGTGGACGAACTGGTTGTCCTTGACCGGCACTGCGGCGACCAGCCCTGACACGTCGGGCGCCACCTGCACGACGTCGGCGCGGATACGGCCGTCGCGGGTCCACGGCGAATACAGGTAGTGCAGCCACAACAGCCGCCCGAGGATCACCGCGACGACCAGCACGATGGCGGTAAAAAGGAAGCGCAGGATGGCAGCTTTGTTCATGGGCACCTTCGTGGATCAGCGCAACAGCAACAGGCCGGCTGCGGCGAACAGGCAGGCGAACAACGCAAGACGGAACAGGGGAGGGTGCCAGACATGGCGGTACAGCCCCCAACGCGCCGTCACGGTGTCGACGAGCCACATCAACGCGGCGCACGCCAGGAAAATCAGCAGCAGCGTCGGCACCAGCGTGCCTGCGATGGCAACCTCACGCGGCATCCGGATACTCCTGGCCGGCCCGTATCAGCGGCGCGAGCGGCGATTCGTCATCGTGCAGGACGTTGCGCAACTGCCACAGGTACGGAAGCAGGGTGCGGCCGGCATCGCCCACCTGCGTGCAGCGGCGGATCGCTGCGTCGATGGCACGATCCGCAAGCCGCCAGTGCCCGGCGTCGGGCGTGCGGAACAGGCGGCCTACGGCAAGCGCGGCACCCTGCGCCGCATCGCGCGGTTCATCCGGGAGGTGAGCGCGACGCACTGCGTGGCGCAATTCGATCACCGCACGGCCGCACTCGTTCACGCTGAGCGCCCATGCGAGCAGCGTGCGCGACTCGGCGGTTCCCTGACGGGTGCTGGTGATGATCTGGTAGAACAGGTCATGGCTCACGCTTCCGAAGCGCGATGCCAGACCATCCAGTGGGGCGGTGGCGGCAAGTTCCACTTGGCCACGCAGCCGGGCCATTTGCCGCTTGCGCTGCCAACGGCTGCCGGTGACGGGCGGTACGAACACGAATGACACCACGGCCAGCGCGACGCCTGCCGATAGCGCGATCGCGCCGTTGATCGCCGCGGGCGCGTCATACACCATCGGATTCTGGAGCGCGAGCACAATGAGCAGTCCGACGGTGTATCCGCTGCCGATTTCGGCCAGCTTGGTACGCGTGACCAGATACGCTCCGGCCGCGAGGAAGGGCGCGGTGGCGAGGATCACCATCAGGAATGTCGCGCTGTCGGGCAGCCAAACAAACTCGATGAACAATGCCACGAGCATGCCGGCGACGTAACCCAGCAGCATGTTGCCGGTCCGAGTCATCGGGTTCGGTGAGGCCGCCAGCAGGCCACTGAATACCGTAGCCAGCAGCACGGCATTGCCGCCTTGCGTCCAGCCGCTGGCGAGCCAGAAGGCACTCAGTACGCTCATGGCAAGAAACGTGCGCAATACGGCGATGCCCGCCGCGGCCGGATCGTTGCCGCGCCCGAACCGCGTCTTCTCGATGCCGCGCGTGATGTGGCCGGCGCGCAATGCGCCCTGCAGGCTGACGAAACCGTGCAGTTCCGCGGCGAAGCGTTCCAGCAGCAGCGCTCCGGTATCGAATTCCATCCGGTCGGTGGGATCCACGAAGCGGGGGGCCATCTCACTGATCCGCGTGTGCACTCCGTTGCCCCAATCCGCCACGCGCGGTGCGAGGGTTTGTGGATCGTGGCGCAATTCCGGCGCCGGAGACAAGGCTTCACCCAAGGGGGCGTACAGTGCCGCGAGCACCCCCGCAACGCGCTCGCGCCCGCTGCGGCGCAGCCGGTTCGCGAGCCGGTACAACGACTGGAAACTGGTGGCCAGCGCCATGTAGCGATGGTTCAGTGCCTGCATCTGGCGGTTGCGTGCGCGCGCATCCGGATCCTCAAAGATCACCGATGCGCGCAGGTTTTCGATTTCCACGGCCGAACGCACGAACTTGAGGTGCGCCTGCTCGCTCGCTTCGGTGCCGACGCTGCCGTGGCTGCTGTCGCGCAGGAAGACGATGAGGTGCGCGAACTGCGCGCGGGCGTCGCGGCGCAAAACCGGGCGCAGCGTTTCAGGAAAGATGGCGTCGCTGACGACGCCCGCCACGACAATCGCGAGGGTGACTTCACTGACCCGCATCACCGCGGAGTGGAAGATGGCGCCCGGGTCGCCGATCGCCGGCAACACCACGATCACCGCGGTGTAGCCGGCCAGCACGAACCCGTAGGCCATGAAGTTGCGGTAGAAGGTCGCGCCGCCGGCGCACAGCCCGACCCACAGCGACAGGCACAGCAGGAACAGCACACGCTGTTGGGGAAAGACGCACATCACCAGTACGCCGAATACGCTGCCAGCCAGCGTGCCGAGCGTGCGGTAAAAGCTTTTTGCCAGCACCGTGCCGCTGCTCGGTCGCATCACGACTCCCGCCGTGATCATCGCGGTGGAGGGTCGCTCGAGGTGCAGCCACATCGCAAGCCAGGCCGTGAGGTACAACACCAGCAGCGCCTTCACGACAAACAGCCATGCCCGGCCTTCGCCCGAAAATGCTTCTGTCAGGACCGGCCAGCTTGTGTGTGGGGCAGCTTCGCGCGGTGCCGCCGCCATGACGTGTCTCCTCTCCAACGATCAGGCACAGGACAGCGCGTAGCATAGGCCCGGCTCTGCGGCAGGAGGGAAACTTACTGGAAATGTGCGTGAGAATCGATAGTAAATATTTGAAATATAAGGCTAGTAAAGGACCGCCTCACAATTTCTTTTCGCCAACCGTGGGA
>JAFEDX010000212.1 GCA_018241365.1 Pseudomonadota bacterium | reverse complement strand
CCAACGCCTCACCGGCGCGATGGATCATTTCGGGCAGCGGTGGTGGCAGCCGGCCAAGACGCGCGTTGATTTTCGCGAGGTCTTGCGCGGGCGGTTCGAATGACCGGTCACTGATGTCCACATCAATGCCCTGTCGTCGGGGGCGCGGTCGAATAGCCCCAATGCTTCAGCATGGGCTCGAGGATGGGCAACACGGACTCGAAATATTCCCGGTACCGTTGCCAGCGCCCGATTCCCTTCGTATTGATCGGCTCGATAACCTGGGTATAGCTGGGTGTCGCGATGAATCCCTTCTCGCGTGCGCGGCGATCGAAACCAAGCATTGCCTGGGCATCCTCGAGCCCAAGATGGTCCGCTATCCTGCGCGTTTGCCGCACGGGATCAGCCACCAACTCCTCGTAGCGCGACACGAATACCTCAAGCCCGAACAGTTCCGCGTGATACAACCAGTACTGCATCACCTCCACGTATGCGGCAGCCAGGGTTTTCAGGTCGACGCACACGGCCGCCAACGTGGCGGCCATGAAGTTTTGCATGTAGCAACTGAGGAGCACATCGCACGGATGCCGTACCGCCAGGATGAATTTCGCGTTCGGATACATGCGGTAGATCATCGGCAGCCACACCAGATTCATGGGATTCTTGTCCACCAGTTGGGTATCCCAGCGCCGGGTTACCTTGCCGCAAGCGTGGACCAGATAGCCCTTTCGCAGTTCGTCGCAATCACGCTGGCTCAGTCTGCCCAAGTCGCGCGGGATGCCGTAACCGGTGCTGTTTTCCAGCTGGCGGGCGAGCATGTGGAAGAACGGACGCTCGTCCATCGACTGCAAGCGGGGGTGCGCATCCAGCATCTGCTCCAGCAAAGTGGTCCCGGATCGCGGGAACCCCACGACGAATACCGGTGACTGCGCCACGCCAGGTGCCTGCAGCAATGGCCACGCCGCAAAGTCGGTTTGCGAGACGCGCTCTTTCCGGACGAGCGGAGATTCACCACCCACCTCGAACCAGCGCGGGTGCAGGGCCTTGATCAGCTTGATCTGGGCGGCGTGTGCGTTTTCCAGTGCAGCCATTGCCGCAGATGCGTCGCCGAGCTTGTCACAGGCCTGCGCCAACTCGAACCAATGCGTGAAATCGTCCTCGCTGCGTGGTCCGGAATGCTCGAGTATGTCACGGGAAGCGACGTGATCACGAGCGCGCTCGGCAAACCGCGCGCGCAAGTGCGCGATTTCGTGCGCCACATCCCCGTCAGCTTCAATCCCGGCACCGTCATCGGCAACGCTGGCCAGCATCGATGCGGCATCCTCCAGACGGTTCAGCCGTTCGTAAAGCCCGGCCAGCCGCAGGCGCAACCGGCGATCCTCTGGCAGGCGTCGATGCAGATCTTCCAACAACTCCAGGGCACCGACCAGGTCATTCTGCTCCGCAAGAGCTTCGGCCAGCCGTGAATGCAGGTAATCATCCAGTGGCAACCACTGCCGCCATGGACGCAGCAGCCCCTCGGCGCGCAAATCACGGCAAGCGGCACAAACAAGCGCCGCATGAATGCGGATGGGGATGGACTCTGGCGCCTTCCCGAAAGCGCGCAGCAGCGTCTCGCGGGCTTCCGGCAATTTGTGCAAATCCATCTGCACCAGTCCATAAAGCTCCAGCACCTCGGCGTCATCCGGCGCCAGGCGCGCGGCGGTTGCATACGCTTTTTCGGACGCATCCAGATCACCGGCCTTGCGCAGCGCAGCCGCGTAATTACGCCATGGCGCGCTGTCATTCGGGTACAGGCGGGTCAAATTAGAATAGATCTCCAGCGCTTCGGCCTGATTCCCCTGCTGCCACAGGCTCACCGCCAAGATCATCAGCAGGGCGGCGTCCTCGGGGGTCTGCTGCAAACGCGCACGGCACAGCTGTTCCGCCATCTGCGGATCGCCGGCATCCAGCGCAGCGGCAATCGGATCAGGTGCGTTGTCTGCCATCGTTCCACACAAAGAAATGGGCCGCACGAGAATACCCGTGCGGCCCACAAGGTTGAAGCTTTTTGCGACTGATCAGAACTTCACGGTCAGGCGAGCCCAGTAGTAGCGGCCCAGCGTGTCGAAGTCGTTCGGATCGGTGTTCGCGTTCTGCGAGTTGTTGGCATACAGCAACGGCGGCTGCTTGTCGAACACGTTGTCAACGCCCACGTCGACGCGGGTATTGATCGGCTCGATGTTGTAACCCACGGTGAAGTTGTTGTACACGTACGAACCGTACTTCAGGACATACGGACCCGCAGGACCGGATGGGCTGAACCCGAGGGCACCGGTGGCGCCCTGCGATGCATCAAGCGAACCCACCTTGAAGTGGTCGATGAATTGCATCGTCCACTGCGCATCCCATGGACCCAACTGCCAGCCCAGGGTGCCGTTGGCGCGGATACGCGGGAAGTAGCAGATTGCGCCGGGCGCGCCGCCCGGACACGAAGCCTGCAGCGACGAACCGGTCGACGCCATCACGCCCACATAGTTCAGCACCGAGTTGCCCGGCTGGCCCGGCGCAGACTGGATCTTCGCTTGCGTCATGTACGTCGCGTTGACACCGACGTTGAACTGGCCGAACGAGAACGACGGCAGCCTGTAATTGGCGGCGAAATCCAGACCCTTGACGTCGAACCGGCCGAGGTTGGCGGTCGGCAGGATGAACAGCGAGGGCTGGCCCTTCAACGCCGGATTCGACGAGGCGTTGCGCTGGATCATCGGGCAGTACACCGAGATGCCGGCGAAGCACATGTTCAGCACGCTCTGGGCGCCCACCGTGGTGATCACGTTGTTGAGGTAGATGCGCCAAAGGTCGGCGCTGACCGAGAGACCCGGCACGAAATGCGGCGAGTACACAGCGCCGAAATCGAACGATTTGCCGCTTTCCGCGGTCAGCGGGAAGTTCGCGTATGCGGAGCCGGTAACGATGGCCTTGATCTGCTGACCGGAGGCAACCGCCGTATCGACGAAACTGCCGTCCAGGGGTACGTTCACGCAGGCCGGGTTCGGCACGGTGATGTGGTCGCAGGGGTCGGCACTCAACAACGGCGCGCTGCTTGCCGGCGCCCCGAACACGTCGGCGATGGTCGGCGCGCGGAATACCGTCGAAATCGTGCCACGCAGCAACAGGTCCTGGATCGGACGGTACTCGACGCCGATCTTCCAGTTGTTGGTGCTGCCGAAGGTCGAATACTTGGAATAGCGGTCACCCAGGTCGACGCTCAGGGCATGCACGAACGGCAGATCCTTGAGGATCGGGATGTACAACTCGGCGTAAGCTTCCTTGACGTTGTAGCCACCCTGCAGCTTCGAAGTGCAGGCGCTGCCCAGAACGCAGGTGTAGCCCGCGGACTGCCTGATCAGCAGGTCATTGCTGACGGTATTGTCGGTGTATTCCTTGCGGTACGAAACGCCCGCCGCCAACGACACCGTGCCTGCCGGCAGATCGAACAGCGAGCCGCTGATTTCGGCGTGTTCGCCGCGCGTGAGGTACCAGGTATTGACCATCGCGGGCGAGGCCGCGGCAGCCATCACCGACCGGGTATTTGCGTTGAACAGGTTGAACGGATCGAACGGCGTGCATTCACTGAACGAAATCGGATTGGCGGCGGTGCCGCACTGCACCACGCCATCCGCATTCAGGAACGACGGGCCGGCTTCCTGGTTCAGGATCGTCTGGTTGGGCAAGCCGTAGTTGGTGTCGAGCCGGGAAACGTGGCCGTAGTTGTAACCGACGTTCCAAGTCCAGTTTTGGCCGAACAGGTTGACGTTGCCCCTGAGGCCCGTCATCAACTGGTCGGTCGTGGTGGTGCTCGCAAAGAAACGGTTGCCGGCCGGGAATGCGCGCGCCGCGTAGATATCGCCATTGGGCGAGAAATCGACGCCAAACGGGTTGTAGTAGTTCTGCGCGGAAATCCTGAACCCGGTGTCGAACGGCCCGCCGGTGCCGAACACCGCCGGCGCCAGCTGGGACGCGGACCTGGACTTCAGATGGTAGTACGTGGCATAGAAGTCCACGTTGTCGCTGAGGTGATAGACGCCCTTGAAGAACGCGTTGGTGCGCTCCTGCGGGGTCATCAGCAGATTGACCGAAGCGTAGTTGTACCGGTCCGCCGTGCCGAAGCAGTGGTAGTCACCGGGAGTGGTGGGGCTGGTGCCTGCCCCTGCCGCGCTCTCGTTCAACGACAGGCTGCCGCAACCCAGCGGGTTGTTGGCGCCCGTCAGACCGATGAGGCGGTCGCGCGCCGCATAGGACGAACCGCCGGGAACCACCACGACACCCGATCCGGGTACCGCAACGCTCGAGCCATTGGTGTTGGTGGCACTCAACGAAAGCGCATCTTTGGACCAACTGCGGGAGGCCTGCAGCACCTGATCGAACTTGCTGTAGTCCACGCCCGCGAGGATGCTGCCTTTGTCGGACGTCTGGCCGAAGATGAAGCTGGCCCCTTGCCGCTGACCGTCGTTGTGGTCGGAGATGCCGTAGTTCAACTGAACCTGGGCACCCTGATAGTTGGACTTCAGGATGATGTTGATGACGCCGCCGATTGCATCCGAACCGTAAATGGCCGAAGCGCCGTCGGTCAGCACTTCAATGCGTTCGACTGCAGCCGCCGGAATCGAGTTCAGGTCGACACCGCCGCCCTGGAAGCTGGTGACACGCTCGCCATCGATCAGCACCAGGGTGCGGCTGGAGCCCAGACCGCGCAGGCCGACCAAGGTTTGGCCCGAGCCGCCGCCGTTGTTGACGCGCGGGTTTTCCACACCACCGGTGATCACCGGAAGATTCTGGATCACGTCGCCCAGCGTCAGCTTGCCGGTTTGCTGGATTTGCTGCGAGGTGACGGCCACCACGGGATTGGACGTTTCCAAATCCACGCGGCGGATGTGCGAACCCGTGACCACGATGGTCTGCAAGGTTTGCGGTTGCTGGTTGTTTTGCGTCGTAGTTGCGTTCTGCGCGAACGCAGATCCGGTGACACCCACGGCGGCGACGGCACCCAGCGAAAGGGCCGTCTGAACGGCCTTGGACAACTCACTGCGGTCGAGTCTCATTGCACTCTCCAACGTCTTTGGTTTGTAGAACAGTTTTCGGGAAAGGTCCCGTCAGCATTGCCGGCGAGGCCTCATTGGAACCCTCGGCACGCCGCATGCTAACAACTTTCTAACCCGTTTGGAATCCCCGCCTTACACGGGAACCCAAGCGGGCCGCGGCGTTTTTTTCCAATTGTCCCGGGCGGGGCATCTCCCCGCCCGGGTCTCAAATCGCCCTCCTCCAGGCATCGGAGCCCGGCAAGCGGGTTCTTTTGCTGGCATCCGACCGTGGCGATCGTACCGCAATTGGTAAAAAGCATGTTAACAAGATGGTATCCGGTTGGCCGACGTTCACGAATCTGTCGGAACCACGTCAAAGGCTATGGTCATCCGGGTGTCAGCCGGGGCGCCTGAAAACGGCACGGTGCCATGCCACATGTAGGAAGGGAACAAAGCCAGCAGGCCGGGCTCGGGCTTGAGGAAATACTCCGGCTCCAGGGCCGGACGGGTCGGAAATGCCGGCTCGCCGAACTTCAGCCAGCCCTCTCCGCCCCGGCGTGCAACGGCGGGCGGCAACTGCAGGTAACAGGCGGAAGAAATCCAGCCTTCCGGGTGGTAATGGTTGACATGGAACCCGTGTGGCCGCAGCCGCACTGTCCAGCTCCCGCTGATTCGATACTTCCCTGTATTGCGCCTGCGCATGGGATCCGGCCCGCCCCCCAATGCCTGCATGTAGCGCCGGATCGGCCCGTCGATGGCCTGGGGGAAAGCACGTATCGAGGCGAACGAGGATTGCGGCGGGTCCAACTGGATCTGGCTTCCCTCCCGCAACGAATTGCCTATGGGGTGCGCACGCAGCGTATGCACCCGCCCCAAGTCTTCCACCAATTCGGAGAGATAGGCATCGAGGTCAGACCAACCATCGGGCACGTCGATTTGCTCGGCCCGCACCAGGCTGCGGTAATCGAGGAGATCCCTGTAGCGCTGATCACCCAGCATCCGCAGCGCATCCGCCTTCATGGCCAGCGCCCGGCCATCGGTCGGATCGGATTGGTGCAACGCTTCGGCCATCTGCAACGCTGTCCGTGCGTCGCCCGTAGCCAGCGACGCATTGCCGATTTCCACGCGCGCGCCACGGTCGTCGGGCGCCACCTGCAACAACCGCTGCGCATACCCCAGTGCGCGCGAGCCGTCGAACTCGAGCGCGATGGTGGACGCAACTCTCAGCAGGGCCGCATCCTGCCCCGACAAGGCGAGTCCGGCATCGATCACGGCGAGGGCTTCCTGCGGCAATCGCGCGGACAACAGCAAACGGGCCTTGGTGATCCGCAATCCCGCCAGTTGAGGCTGGGCCCGCAGCGCCCGGTCCAGTGCCCGTGCGGCCTCGCGCACGTCGCCACTGCGCATCCAGACCAACTCCATCAAATTCGACTGCGCATTCTGGTGGTCGGGCCGGGCATGCACGACCTTGCGAAACGCGGTTTCCGCTTCATCAAACCTGGATTGCCCGAGCAAGGCCCGCCCCAGTACGAAAGCTCCTTCCGGCGTCTCGCCGCGCCGAGCGATTTCTGCACGCACGATGGTTTCCGCTTCGCTCGGCTGGTTGCCGTCGGCCAATACCGCAGCCAGGCGCAAGGCCGCATCGCTATTCTGTGGCTCTTTTTGCGTCCAGCAGCGGAAAACCGTCTCGGCATCATCCTTGCGGCCAAGCATCATCAAGGCGTGTCCATACAACATCAACGCCATGCCGTTTGCATGCTCCGAGCCAGCAATGGGTGCAAGCAATGCCACTGCCTGCTGGGCCTGACCGATGGTCAGCCAGGTACGCGCCACGGCCAGCACGCGCCCGATTTCGCTTGCCACATCGGCATCATGAGGTGCGTTGTCGAGCGCGATGCGCAGCGCAGCCGCAGCCTGCGCAGGCTGACCCGCCTGCAGCAGCGCCGACGCATTGCGCAAGGACACCAAGGCCTGCGTGGAAGAGTCCGAGCCCATCTGTAGAGGGTGCCCGCATCGCGCGTTCCGGACAAGCCCGCCGCGTGCGTCCGCCTGACTTGGCTCAGAGATCCTGGTGATACTGCACGTACGGCACCCGGCCCTGATCGGGAACGGTGGCACCAGAGCCGAACAGCAGCGGCGCACGTCCGGACGTCCACACGTTCTGGGCGCCGAAGTTGAGCTCACCGCGCCACGGCAGGCGCACGCTGATGCCGAGGTCGACACCGCTCCAGCGCTGGTTCTGGTCGAGGGCCGCGCCCGGCAGGTTCGGCTCCAGCACATGGCCGACGATCGAGCCCCGTACCGCGCCGTGCTGGATGCCCAGGCTCAAGGTGGTCTGGTCCAGCGTGTCATCGCTGGCCAAACCGGACCCCGGCAGGAAACGCACGCGGCCAACGCTGGCACCCAGTTTCACGCTGGTGTCCGGGGCAACGTCCAGCTGTCCACGCGCACTGATGCTGGTCGCGGTGCTGTTGCGGAACCACAAGGGCGCTGCGACATCTGCGCCACCCTCGGCGGGCAGCACCTGCGGCAAGATCGCATTGGGACGCCGTGCGGAAACCGCGTTGGCCTCGCTCTGCGATTGCCCGACGGAAAGGTCCAGCTTGACGCCTGGCCGGGCAAATCCCGCGCCAACTTCACCATGCTGCACGCCTTCCGCCGTGGCGTTGACGCATACCGGATTGACCGGCACACCCGGCAATGCCGCGCTGCAACCCGGCACGACCGGCGCCCAACGAATCTCGCGGAGTTCCGCGTGCGCGGTGAGTCCGGGCTTGGTGGTCAAGCTGACTCCGGCACCCGCAGTTCGCGTTGGCCGGTCCGGCGAGACGCTGGCCGCGGTAGGAGCAGCGGCTTCGTCGCGGCCGTCGGTCGTCACCGACAGCGTGCTGCCGTCGCGTTGCCAAACGGGCACGCTCGCTGCATGCTTCTTGACGTGGGTATTCGGCACCGCCGGAATGACAGGCATCGACGTGGCTTGGCCAAACGCCCACAACGGCAGGGCCAAGCCCAAGCCGGCGAACATTGCAGTGGCAAGCCATCGACGCTTCATTTTGAAGTCCGCGGAACCCGTTTTCCTGAAAACCAGCACGACGGCTGATCGCACCGTCTTTGGGACACGATTGTACGCCATCAATTTACGTTTTGCTAACAATTTGTGGACTCACGGGTACGACAAGTCGTGATATGGCATCGAGTCACGATCAGAGCGAAAACCCCATGATCTGCTGCCCCAGGCAATACGTATCCATGTCGTTTCCAACAACTTGACCGGTTGCCCATCCGTTCAACACGACCGGGGGTTACACTCACACCCCATCTAGGGGTTGGACCACTCATGGCAGGCGACGTTCACCAACTGGCCGTTCCAGTCGACCAGACGTTCAGCGCGGCCGACCTGCTGCAGGCAAGTGGCAATCTGTGGACGGCGACCAGCCTGGATGGCGTCGAGGTGGCTGCGCGTGCCCTGCTGGACGCGCTGGTTCCGGGTGTCCAGCTGCAGCGTTGCCCGCGCGACAGCGCGCAGGCTGTCGATGAGAGCACCGGACACGCCTGGCGGATCGGACTGTCCGACGACGAAATCCTGCTCGTCCGCACGGATGGCAAAAACATCGACATCGGGCTGCTGCAGGCTGCCATCGATCGGATCCATGCACGCGTCGATGCCCTCGGCCAACAGACCGCGCTGGCGGAATCGGTCGAGCGCCTCGGCCGTGCCGAGCGTCTGCAGCGCGCGCTGTACGCCATCGCCGACCAGGCCAGTACCGTCGATTCCGACATCACCACGATGTTCGAGGCCCTGCACCAGATCGTCGGCACGCTGATGTATGCCGAGAATTTCTACATTGCGCTGTACGACCCCCGCCACGACAGCGTGCGTTTCCCGTACTACGCCGACAAGGTCGATCCGGAACCGCCCTTCCCGAGCAACGACATGTCGATGGCGGACATCCTGCACGGCCCGACCTGGTACGTGATCCGCGAAGGCCGCCCGCTGATGGGCTCGCTGCCGGCAATCGGGCTGCAGGTGCACGGGCCGTTCCACGGCACCGGCGCCGAGTGCGTGGACTGGCTGGGCGTGCCGCTGACACGCGGCAGTGAAGTCACCGGCTGCGTGGTGGTGCAAAGTTACGACGAGGCACACCATTACGACGAGCAGGACAAGGCCCTGCTGCTGTACGTGGCGCAACACATCCAGACCGCGCTGGAGCGGCGTCTCGCCCATGCCGAACTGGAGCACCGCGTGGGCGAGCGCACCGAAGCGTTGCGTGAAGCCAACCGGGTGCTGCAGCAGCAGGTGCTGGAACGCCAGCGCGGCGAACGCCTGCAGGCGGCGCTGTTCCGCATCGCCGAGCTGGCCAGCACCACCGACAGCATCGAGAACTTCTATGCCGCCGTGCATCGCGTGGTGGGCGGCCTGCTGTACGCACGCAATTTCTACATCGCGTTGCTGTCCGAAGACGGCACGGAGCTGACCTTCCCGTACTGGGTGGACGAACGCGATCGCCAGATCCGTTCGCGCAAGCTGGCCAACGGCCTGACCGAATACGTGCTGCAGCACGGCACCGCGCTGCTCGCCAACGCTCCCGAAATCGCGCGCCTGCGCGCCGCCGGCGAAGTGATGCAGCAGGGTCCCGATTCGGTGTGCTGGCTGGGCGTGCCCCTGGTGTGTTCCGAACACACGGTCGGCGCGCTGGCGGTGCAGAGCTATTCGCCCGAGCACCACTACACGTTGCGCGACCAGGAACTGCTCACCTTCGTTTCCTACCACATCGCCAACGCGCTGGAACGCGTGCGCGCGACCGAGTCCCTGCGGCGCGCCTATTCCAACCTCGAACACCGCGTTGGCGAGCGCACCCGCGCGCTGGCGCTGGCCAACCGCGATCTGCGCGCGCAGATCGCCGAACGCGAACGCATCGAGGCGCGCCTCAAGTATGAAACCCTGCACGACTCGCTGACCGGCCTGCCCAACCGCAACCTGCTGATGCAGAGGCTGGAGCATGCGCTCGAGCGTTTCCGCGCGGACCCTGAAAAGGGCTTCGCGGTGCTGTTCATGGACCTCGACCGCTTCAAGGTGATCAACGACTCGGTCGGGCACCTGGTCGGCGACGACCTGCTGTTCCAGGCCGGCGGCCGCATCCGCGCCTGCGTCAAATCCGAAGACGTGGTCGCACGCCTCGGCGGCGACGAATTCGGCGTGCTGCTGGAAGGCATCAACGATGCCGACAAGGCCTGTCGCATCGCCAAGCGCATCATCGACGACCTCAACACTCCGTTCCGGCTCGGAGCCAAGGAACTGTTCACATCGACCTCGATCGGCATCACGCTGGCGGCCGAGCACTACCGGCACCCGGAAGAACTGCTGCGCGATGCCGACTCGGCGATGTATCGCGCCAAGGCCGATGGCCGCCATCGCTACGCGGTGTTCGACGAAGGCCTGCGGCGCGAGGCCGTGTCGCTGCTGGAAGTCGAGAGCGACTTGCGGCGCGCGCTGACCCGCGGCGAATTCGTGCCGTACTACCAGCCGATCGTGAACCTCACGGACGGCAGCGTGGTCGGCCACGAAGCCCTGATGCGCTGGATCCACCCGCAGCGCGGCGTGCTGCTGCCGGGCGAATTCCTCGGCGTCGCCGAAGACACCGGCGCGTCGGAAACCATCGACTGGCAGATTTTCGAGCAGGTCTGCCGCGACGCCAACGCGCTGACCGGCGGCGGCAGCGCGTTCATCGGCATCAACCTGTCGGCCCGGCATTTCCGCAACGCCGATCTCGACCGGCGCCTGCTGCGCATGCTGGCCGAACACGGCGTGGCGCCGTCCGGCATCCGGGTCGAAGTCACCGAACGGGCGATGCTGGAGAATCCGCCGGAAGCCAAGCGCATCCTCGAAACCCTGCGTGGCGCCGGCATCAGCATCTCGCTGGACGATTTCGGCACCGGCTACTCGTCGCTGTCGTACCTGCACCAGTACCCGGTGCAGGCCTTGAAGATCGACCGCTCCTTCATCACCGGCCTCGCCACCGACAGCCAGGGCGGCAGCGATGCGGTGATCCGGACCATCATCGCGATGTCCAGGCTGCTGTCGATGCAGGTGATCGCCGAAGGCGTCGAAACCGTCGAGCAACGTGACCTGCTGATCAAGCTCGGCTGCCGGTTCGCGCAGGGCTTCCTGTACGCGCCGGCGCAGCCGCTGGAAGTCTGGACGGGCGGCGTGGCGCGCGACATCCCGGCATGACCGGACGCGGCGGTCTTCGTCCGCCACGTTCGCGGACGCGCAACTGGCTGCGGCGACTGGCGTGGCTGGTGGCCATTTTCATCATCGTGACCTGGCTGCCGGTCCTGATCCTGCGTTTCGTGCCGCCATTCACCAGCGCCTACATGCTCGAACGCACATTGGCCGCGCACTGGCACGGCGAGCGTGATTTTGCGCTGCGCTACCACTGGGTACCATTCGACCGGATCGCGCCAGTCGCGCCGCTGGCGATGGTCGCAGGTGAAGATCAAACCTTCCCGTTCAACCATGGCTTCGACATTGCCTCGATCCGCGCGGCGATCGACGTTGCCGAAGACGGCGGCCGCCTGCGCGGTGCCAGCACCATCACCCAGCAGACCGCACGCAACCTGTTCCTGTGGAGCGGCGGCGGTTTTTTCCGCAAGGGGCTGGAAGCGTACTTCACGGTGTTGATCGACTTCACCTGGCCCAAGCGCCGGGTGCTCGAGGTGTACGCCAACATCGCCGAACTCGGCAACGGCATCTACGGGGTCGAAGCGGCGTCTCAGGCGTTCTTCCATGAGCCCGCGTCGCACTTGACGACCCACCAGGCCGCATTGCTGGCCGCGGTGCTGCCCAACCCGCGCGGCTGGCATGCCGACCGGCCTTCACCGTACATCCAGCGCCGCGCCGCGTGGATCGAGCGGCAGATGCGCCAGTTGGGTGGCGTTGCCTACGTGCTGGGCAGGCAGCCACGGCGACCGGCCGACGCGGGTCCGTCGCGGCTACGGCACTGATGCGCCAACGCAGGGCCTCACCCGTGATGGCGGCTTCGGAGATGACGATTTTCGGCGCGCCGCGACAAGGCGTGCACGCCACTGTGCGTGTGCCGGATTGCCGGGTGGATCCTCTGTACCTGCTGCATTCAAACCTCGGCGACGGCCGTGCGCAACACCCTTGGCGCAGGCGTTAGAATCGGAACACCATCCGCTGCCCGCTGGAGGTTCCCATGCGACAGGTCAGGCATTTGCTCGAGGTGAAGGGCGACGCGGTGTTCACGATCACTCCGGAAGCGCCCGTGCTGGACGCGATCCGCATGATGGCCGAGCGCGGCGTCGGCGCGCTGCTGGTGCTGCGCGATGGCAATCTGGCCGGCATCGTCACCGAGCGCGATTACGCGCGCAAGGTCATCCTGAAGGGCCGCTCGTCGCGCGAAACCCCGGTGTCGGAAATCATGACGCCCGCGCCCACCAGCGTGTCGCTGGCCACCACGGTCGATGAATGCATGCGCCTGTGCACGCAACTGCGCGTGCGGCACCTGCCCGTGGTCGAGAACAACAAGCTGGCCGGCCTCGTGTCGATCGGCGATCTGGTGAAAGCCGTGATCGACGATCAGGCCGCCGAGATCGACCATCTGCAGCGCTACATCGCGGGCTGAACCGGCGCCGCGCAAACACCCGCCGCAAGCGCCAACGCGGACTCGTTACAATGCGCGTTTGCCTTGTGAGCCGCGCCGCGCGCGGAATCCGGATCCGCGATGGACAAGAGCTTCGAACCCGGCCAGATCGAATCGAAGTGGTATGCGCGCTGGGAAGCGGCCGGCGATTTCAAGCCGACCGGCAAGGGCGAGTCCTATTCGATCCTGCTGCCGCCGCCGAACGTCACCGGCACGCTGCACATGGGCCACGCGTTCCAGCAGACCATCATGGACGCATTGATCCGGCATGCGCGGATGTCCGGAAAGAATACGTTGTGGCAGGGCGGCACCGACCACGCCGGCATCGCCACGCAGAAGATCGTCGAGAACCAGTTGGCGGCGGAAGGCAAGACCCGCCACGACCTCGGGCGCGAGCAGTTCGTCGAACGCGTGTGGCAGTGGAAGCAGGAATCGGGCAATGGCATCTACAAGCAGATGCGCCGGTTGGGCGCAAGCGTCGACTGGTCGCGCGAACGCTTTACGATGGACGAGGGACTGTCCGCCGCGGTACGCAAGGTCTTCGTCGAGTGGTATCGCGCCGGCTTGATCTATCGCGGCAACCGCTTGGTGAACTGGGACCCGCTGTTGATGACCGCGGTGTCGGATCTTGAAGTCAACAACGTCGAGCGCGACGGGCACCTGTGGTCGATCCGCTACGACGTGATCGATCCGCAACCCGGCGCCCCTGATCACGTGGTGATCGCGACCACCCGCCCGGAAACCATGCTGGGCGACGTCGCGGTGGCGGTGCATCCCGAGGACGAACGTTACGCGACGCTGGTTGGCAAGAAGTTGTTGCTGCCGTTGGCGAAGCGCGAGATTCCCGTCATCGCGGACGAATACGTCGAACGCGAATTCGGCACGGGAGCGGTGAAGATCACGCCCGCGCACGACTTCAACGACTACGCGATCGGACAACGGCACAAGCTGGACACGATCGGCATCCTGACGCTGGATGCGAAAGTCAACGACAACGCGCCCGAAAAATACCGCGGCCTCGATCGATACGACGCGCGCAAGCAGATCCTCGCCGATCTCGAAGCCGAAGGCCGGCTGGTCGAATCCAAACCGCACAAATTGCAGGTGCCGGTGAGCCAGCGTTCGGACGCGGTGATCGAGCCGATGCTGACCGACCAGTGGTTTGTCGATCTCACTTCGGACAAGGGGCGCGCTGCGATCACGCAGCCGGCACTCGACGCAGTACGCAAGGGCGACATCAGGTTCGTACCGGAAAACTGGACGACCACGTACACGCAATGGCTCGACAACATCCAGGACTGGTGCATTTCGCGGCAGTTGTGGTGGGGACACCGCATTCCCGCGTGGTACGACGAAGCCGGCAACATTTTCGTGGGCGAGGACGAAGCCGACGCGCGTGCGCATGCAAGCGTGCAACCCGTTGGTGCGTTGAAACAGGACGACGATGTGCTGGACACATGGTTTTCCTCGGCGTTGTGGCCGTTCTCGACGCTCGGCTGGCCTTCGAACGAGCCGGTCGAGAACGAACGCGGCGAGGTCGTCGCGAACTGGCCCACCGACAAGATTTTCCTGCCGAGCGCGGTGCTGGTCACCGGCTTCGACATCATCTTCTTCTGGGTCGCGCGGATGGTGATGACGACCCTGTACTTCACCAAACACGTGCCGTTCCGCGAGGTGTACATCAACGCGATCGTGCGCGACGCCGAAGGCCAGAAGATGTCGAAGTCCAAGGGCAACACCCTGGACCCGCTCGACCTGATCGATGGCATCACCCTGCCCGCGCTGATCGAAAAATCCACGAAGTCGCTGCTGATCCCGCAGGTGCGCGAGAAAGTGGAGAAGCGCATCCGCAGGGATTACCCGGATGGCATCGCCGCGATTGGCACCGACGCGTTGCGCTTCACCTTTGCCGCGTTGGCGAGCTACAGCCGCACCATCAACTTCGACCTGAAGCGCGCGGACGGCTACAAGGCGTTCTGCAACAAGCTGTGGAACGCGGCGCGGTTCGTGTTGATGAACGTTGAACCCCTCTCCCTGCGGGAGAGGGGCAGGGGTGAGGGTCCGGATGCCGCGCAGCATGCCAAACCCTCATCCGCCCCTGCGGGGCACCTTCTCCCGGGGGGAGAAGGAAAAAGCGTTACCGAAGCGGAACGCTGGATCCTCGCGCGCCTGCACGCGACGCTGACAGAAGTCGAACAGCATTTCACGACGTACCGCTTCGACCTGCTGGCGCAGGCGTTGTACGAGTTCGTGTGGAACGAATATTGCGACTGGTTCCTCGAACTCTCGAAACCCGCATTGAATGGCGATGACGCCGCAGCCGCAGCCTCCACGCGCCACACCCTGCTGGTGGTGCTGGAAGCAGCATTGCGTGCATTGCATCCACTGATCCCGTTCATCACCGAGGAAATCTGGCAATCGGTGGCGCCGCAACTCGGCTTGCAAGCGTCAAGCATTCTTGATCGGTCCTACCCGCGCGCGGACGAATTCGTGGTGGACGATACGGCCAGCGCCGAGATCGAATGGTTCAAGGCGGTATTGACCGGCGTGCGCAAGATTCGTTCGGAAATGAACATCGCGCCGGGCAAGACCATTCCGTTGTTGCTGGCCGACGGCGATGCGGACGATCGCCGCCGCGTGGAGAAGTTTTCAACGCAGGTCGAATTCCTCGCGCGCTGCGAAGCACCCCGCTGGCTGGCCACAAACGACATGGAACCCGCCGCCGCGGCCGCGGTGGTCGGCAGACTGCGCGTGCTGATCCCGCTGGCGGGCCTGATCGACCTCGACGCCGAGCGCGCCCGCCTGAGAAAAGAGATCGCGCGCATCGAAGGAGAAATCACAAAGTGCGAGGGCAAGCTCGGCAACGCCAGCTTCGTCGACCACGCACCCGCAGCAGTGGTCGAACAGGAACGCCACCGCCTCGCCGACTGGACCACGCAAGCGGTCGCGTTGCGCGAGCAGGCGTCACGCCTTGGCTCCATGTAGGAGCGCCGGAAGGCGCGACTGGGGTGCTGCCCGACCATTGAGCTCCGCGGTCGCGGCTTCCGCCGCTCCTACAGCCGCTCCTGCAGACGCTCCTGCAGCTGCACCTACTCCAGCGCGCCGGCCTCGTGCGGAAACAGCACGTCGATGTAACCGAAGCGCGAGAAATCGGTGATGCGCGAGGGATACAGCCGTCCGATCAAATGGTCGCATTCGTGCTGCACCACGCGCGCGTGGAACCCTTCGGCGGTGCGGTCGATGGCGACACCATTCGGATCCACGCCCTGGTAGCGGATCAGCGAATGCCGGCTGACCACGCCGCGCAGGCCCGGCACCGACAGGCAGCCTTCCCAGCCCTCCTCCATGTCGCGCGACAATGGCGTGATCAACGGATTCAGCAGGATGGTGCGCGGCACCTCGGGTTCTTCGGGATAGCGGTCGGAATGCTCGAACCCGAACACCACCAGTTGCAGGTCCACGCCGATCTGCGGCGCGGCGAGGCCAACGCCATCCGCCGCCTGCATGGTTTCGAACATGTCGGTGATGAGGTTGTTCAATTCAGCGGTGCCGAACATCGCCGGCGGCACCGGTGGCGCCACGCGCAGCAAGCGCGGATCGCCCATCTTCAGGATTTCCCGGATCATGTTGGTGTCGTTGGATTCAATGTCGGATGGCGCGACGCAACCACTGTGACGGCACGATTGCGGCGAAATGCACCGCGATGCCACACCCTACCAGCGCACGCGTGAAGGGATTGCGCGCGGCCGGGTCGAACTTCCGGAACCAACGCCACATGCCCCGATGCTTGTGCCAGCTCACGAACACCGGCCTGTGCCGGCTGGACCCACCCTTGGCGTGATGCACGCGCACGTTGCCGGCCAGCAGCACCTTGTAGCCCGCGTCACGCGCGCGCCGGCACAGGTCGAGATCCTCGCAGTGCAGGAAGTATTTTTCGTCGAACCCCTGCAGGCGGTCGAACACGCTGCGCGGCAACAGCAGCAAGGCACCGGAAACGTTCTCGACTTCGATCACCGCATCCGGAATCGGGCCGGGTACGTTGACACCTGCGAACCGTGCATCCTCCGCTTCGCGGCGTGCACGACCCGTCATCTGGTTGAGCGACCGTGCGAGCAGCGGATCGCGTCGGCGCGAAGCAGGATCGGGCGCACCGTCCGCATCGCACACCACCGCGCCCACCACGCCCGCCCCGGGATGCGCTTGCGACGCCTCCAATAGCCGCGCCACCGAATCCGGTTCCAGCAGGCAATCTGGGTTAAGCACCAGCAGCGTGTCCCCGTGCGCCGCGCGCGCCGCGACGTTCACCGCCGACCCGAACCCGAGGTTGGCGTGGTTGTAGAGGACCCGTACGCGTTGCTCGTTCTCGAACGCACGTGCGATTGCCTGCGGCACGCCGTCGCGGGAACCGTTGTCCACGACGATCACTTCAACCGGCGCGTCGGATGCCAGCGCACGCACCACGCATTCGCGCAATGATGGGCCACTGTCGGCGGCCACGATCAGGATGGACGTCAATGCAGACATCTTCCCAGTCTAGCGGCAGGCACGGCGCTGCACGGCACGAATCCGCGACAACCGCGTCACTGCCGCGCGATCAGCATGCCACCGATGTGCAAGGTCTCGGCGATCGCGCCGCGCAGGCGTTCGGCGGCTTCGCGATTGACCACCGGCCCCCCGTACACGCGCCAGCGCGTGTTGCCCCCGACCGTCACGCGGTCCACGTAACTCGCGAACCCCAGCTCCTGGAGCCGCCCGCGCAGGCGCTCGGCGGCATCGCTGACGCTGAACGACGCGACCTGCACCGTCCAGCCATTGCGCAGCACAGCCGCGGAAGGTTGGCTCGCAGGTTCGTTGACCGCCGGCGCTGGCGCTGGATGGACGGGCAGCGGCACCGTTTCGGCGGGCACCGGCGGGCTTTCCGGCAGCACCGCGGGCGTCGTGTCCGCTTTCGGCAGGATCGGCTTCAGCGATTCGAACTGGGTCTGGTACTCGTCGGTGATGCGGCGCGCGTCCTCGGGGTTGCGGATGACGCGCGGCGTGATCAGCACGATCAGCTCGGTGCGCGACTTGTTGCGGTCGGTGGTGCCGAACAGGCGACCCAGCACCGGGATGCGGTTGAGGAACGGCACGCCGTTGTCCTGCGTGGTGTCGGTCTGCTGGATCAAACCTCCCAGCAGCACGGTCTGGCCGCTCTGCACCGCGACCTCGGTGCTGAGCGCACGATTGGTGATGGTGTAGTTGCCGAACTTGTCCTGCGAGGTCGGCTTGCTGACGATCTGCTGGATGTCCATGTACACCAACCCGCCCGGACTGACGCGCGGCACCACGTCCAGCAGCACGCCGGTGTCGATGTATTGCACCTGCCCCGCGTTCAGAGTGCCGACCGACGAACCGCTGGCGACGATGCCCGGCGTGAGGTAGGTCTGCACCACCGGAATCTTTTCGCCCACCTTGAAGGTGGTTTCCTGGTTGTTGAGCACCACCGTCGAGGGTGCCGACAACACCTTGGCGTCGCCGCTGGATTCGAGCGCGCTCAGCGCAAACTGCAGGTTCTTGCCGGCAAACGAATAGAACAGCGCCGGCGTGTCCCCCATGGTCGGCGGGTACTGCACGCCACCGAGGCCCACCGCGCCCTGGTGCCGGCGGAAGGATTCGTTGGTGCCGGGCGGCGATCCCGGCTGGGTTCCGATCAGGCCACCGAGGTAATACTGCACGCCGAACTGGAATTCGCCGGTCAGGGTCACTTCCAGCACCTTGGTTTCGATCTGCACCTGCAGCGGCTTTTCATCCAGCCGCTGGATCACCGGCAGCAGTTTTTCCCATTGTCCCGGCGTCGCCCGGACCAGCAGCTGGTTGTTCTCGTTGACCGCGGCGATGCGCACGCCTTCGCTGGTGGTGAACGCCAGCGCGCCCTGGCCCGACTGCTGCTGGCGACGGCTCTGGGTGGCGCCTTCCACCATGCCCGCGCCGATCCCACCGCCATTCTGTTCGGAGCCGCTGCCGAGCGTGTTGTTGTTGCCGAACGTGCCGAAGCCCTGTTGCGCACCCAGCTGGCCGGGCGAGGTCTGTTCCAGCGGCGAGAAGCCCGGCGCCACCGCGCCCGCGGGATTCTGCTGATTGCCGCCGCCGTTGCCGAACAATTCGTTGAGGTGCTTGGCAAGGTCGGACGCCTTCACGTTGATGACGTTGTAGACGTACAGGCCCGAGGAATTGCCGGCGCCGTTGTCGATGGTGGTGACGAGCTTGCGCACCTCGTCGAGGTAGGACGGCTGCGGGCTGATCACCACCAGCGAGTTGCTGTGCTTCAACGGCAGCAACCGGACCATGCCGGCCAGTTTTTCGCCCTTCTCGCCAGCCTCGCCGTTGAGCACGCCGTCGAGCTGGTTGACCAGGTCATCCGCCTGCACGTGCTGCAGCGGAATCACCGCCACCGACATCCCGCGCAGCCAGTCCACGTCGAAGGTGCGCACGATGCGCGCGTAATTGGCGAGTTCATCCGGCGTACCGCCCATCACCAGGATGTTGCGCAGCGGATCGACCAGCAGGAATGCCTTGGGATCGGCGAACGGCTTCAGCAGCTTCTGCATCGCCTGTGCGGAAACGTAGTGCAGCGGGAACAGTTGCGCCGCGTAACCTGCGCCCGGCGACACTGCCCCCAGGCCCGGCACCAGGTTGCCGGGTGCCGCCTGCTCGACCGGCACCACCAGATAACGGCCGCCCTGGTGCACCAGCGCATTGCCGGTCCACGACAGCAGCATCTGCAGGATCGGCAGCACCTCGCTTTCGGTCACCGGCTGCGAGGTAGCGAACGTCACCGTGCCCTTGACGCTGGGCGAGATCGAATAGTTGGCGTGCAGCACGTCGCCCAGGATGGCCTTGACCGCGGCCTGCACCGGCTGGTTGTCGAAATTGAAGGTGATGGTGCCGCCTGCATTGGCAGCACCGTTCCCGCCTCCGCGCGCCGGAGCAGGATTGACGAACACGCCGGTGCCGTAATGGTTTTCCGGCACGGACGCCGTGGACAAGGTCTGGTTTTGCTGGCCGTTGCCGACGTTCAGCGGCTCGGGCACCGGAGCGTGGCTGCCCGCGATCGCCTCGCGCTGCAGGCTGTAATCGGGGTTCTGGCGAATCTGCGGCGCACACCCGGCCAGCACCGCAGCGGTGCAAACGATCCAGAGCGTGGCCACCTGTTTGTACACGTCCTGCCGGTACACGTCATGTTCTCCACGATTCGACCGCATCCCCCGACGGCGTGGCGTTCATGACCCGCCATCCTGCCGCTGCGCCCGGCGTCGCTGCGCCTCGATCCGGGCCTTCAACGCGCGGGCGCGCGCCTCGGCCGACTCCGGCCCCTGGCCGGCCCCGCCACGTCCGGGTACGACATTCTGCGCCTCGGGGCGGGTGACCATACCAGAACCGGGCCTAGGGCCCTGCACGGGCACGCCCGGCCCCTCTTCCGGAGGAGGGACATTGCCGGCCTCCGGCGAGGGCCCCGGGATCAACTGCAGTTGCAGGCGCGCACCGGAGGATTCCACCACCGCGCTGCGCGGATGCAACTCGACCAATACCGGCCCGCCCTGGCCCGGCTGGCCTTCGACGACGCGGTAATCGTGGCCCGAGGTCTTGTCGTGCAGGATCGCCATGTTGAGGCCGGGCAGCATGACCACGCCGGTCAACTGCAGGTCGCCGCTGGCTTCACCGCCGCCTGCCGCGGCGGCTTCGGGCGTGCGGGTCGGGCTGAACAGCGGGTGCTGCCAGACCTCGGCGTACTGTGCGAGCGGCGGCACCGCCGGGGCCGGCAGGGTATTTTCGGCCGGCGGCAGTTGCGCCGGCGCACCGACGTCGTGCCAGCGGGCACCGCGGCCCAGTCCCGCCCACAGGGCAATCAGCAGCAGGGCCAGCAGCCCGGCAAGGCTGCCGAGCATTGGCGTCAGGCGGCGGCGGTCGGCGGCGTTCATGGCGCGGTCGGCCGCAGGTAGCCGGACAGGGTGAGCTGCGCCTGCATGCGCCCGGATGGCGAGCGCGCCAGGATCAAATTGCTCACGAACAGGTACGGCAGGCCGCGATCGAAATCGTGCAGCACCGAGGCCAGCGGCTGCATGCCGCAATCGAGCGTGATGCTGACGCTGACGCGACGGAACGCTTCGTTGCCGCTGTCCTGCTCGATCGGCATCTTGGAGGGCATGCTGCAGCCTGCGCCTTCATCGGCATGCGCCGCGACAACGTCGGTGGCGCGCTGGATCAGGTTGGCGGCCGCCGCGCTGGGATCGCTCGCCGCGAGGAACGCGCCGACCGTGGCACCGCCCTGCTGCAGGCGCGCCACGCGTTGTTCCAGTTGCGGTTGCTCGGCAATCGCGGCGGCGTAGCGGGCGTGCAGCGCACGCAGGTCGCGCATCTGGCTGTCCACGTTCAACATCGGCGCCACGAACCACCAGTGCAGCAACAGGAAATACGCCAGCGCCAGCGCCACCAGCGCCAGCGCGATGGCGGCAAGGCGCGATTGCGCCGGCGTCAGCCTGCGCGCATCAATGCGCATCGGCAGCCTCCGTATGGCGCACCCGCGCAACCAGTTCGAAGCGTTCCTTGCCGGTCGCGGGATCGGGCTGGATCACGCCCTGCAGCTTCGGCTCCTGCAGCACCTTCGAGCTGCCCAGCGTGTCAACCAGCGCCGCGGCCTTGGCCGCTTCGCCCTTGATGTCGAGCCCGCCCGAATCGTCGAGCGTCAGCATGTCCAGCCACGCGTTGTCGGGCAGGCGCCGGGTCAGGTCGTCCAGCACCGCGAGCGGCGGCGGGTTTTCCGCCTTGCGCTTCACCAGGAATTTCGACGCCGCGAGTGCGCCGGCCAGCTGCGCGCGCAGCTGTTCCGATTGCGTGGCCTTGGCGCGCATCGCGTCGACGTCGGCCTGCATCGCCGCCAGCGCCGCGCGCCGGTTGTCCAGCCATTGCGACAACACCAGCACCGCGAGCAGCACGCACGCGGCCGCGAGGATCGCGTTGCCGCGGCGGCGCCTGTCGGTGCGCCGCGGACGCCGCGCGGGTGGCAACAGGTCCACGCCGGCCAGCGTGTCGTCAGGCCCCTGCACATCGATGCCCTCGACCGCGGCACCCATCGCGGAGAAGCGATCCAGCAGGGGATCGATCACGGATTTCGGTGCGACGATGAGGTCCAGCACCACATGGCCGGGCGGCGCGGGATCGCGCCCTGCGCGCACGTCGTAATACACCTGTTCCGACTTGAACGGGGTCTGGCGGTCGATTTCGTAACCCGCGACACGACGCGGGTCGGCCGCGGCGGCGGCCGGCATCACCAGCCGTCTTGCCAGCACCTGTCCCGCCGGCACCACCAGCAGCAGGCGGCGATCGTCGGGATCGATACCGCGACAGGCTTCGACGAATTGCGCGCGCTGCACGTCCTCGGGCAGGTCGAAGGCGATGCCGGCAAGCGTCGCGCGGGTGCGCGCGCGCCGCACCGTCGCGACGCCGGCCTGCGCGCCCAGCCACAACACGTCGGGCCCGCGCTGCACCCAGGCGCGCAGGCGTGCCGGCAACAGCGCCGTCAATTGGCCGCCCCACCAGCGCAGGAAAGCCGGCAGCGGCGAGCGTCGCCACGCCAGCTTCACGCGCTCAAGGGATTGTGCGCTTGTGCTTGCCATCATCGGGCCGCTTCAGGGCGCCTCCGCGGGATCCACGCGCCAGTCGAGCACTTTGTACGGGTGGGCCTGGGCTCCCGTCAACGCCAACCGCATCGTGACATCCAGCGTAACGCGGGTGCCGTCCGGCAGCACGGCCGTGCTGAAGACCCGTTCGACCACGCCGCCATAGCCCGCCACCAGTGGGCCATTGGCGACCGCGCCCAAGGCCTGGCCGTTGCCGGCGCTACGCAGGGCCGCGCGCCGGCGGCGGCCGTCCACCAGCGTTGCGGACTGCCGCAGGTCGATGCCACGCAACGCCGCCAGCACCAGCGGCCCCGCATACGACGGGTCCGGGAGGTTGCGCCCCGAGTACACCGTCACCGCGCGCTGCAGACCGGCAAACAGCACGGCATCCATGCCGGGCAGTTGGGCCAACTGGTCGATGGCACGGAATGGACCATGCGCGGGCCCGCCGCCAGCCGCCTGCAACGTGCCGCCGCGCCAGTCCACGACGGCCGCAGCGAGCGCCGCCGCACGCGCAGGCCCCACCCCCGCCGCCTCGAACAGGCCGTGCAACAGGCTCGGCGGGCTCGCGTTCAAATCCAGCATGCCGCTGACATCCACCACCGCCACCGTCACTTTTGCGCCGTCGAAAGCGAAGGTGTAGGGACGCCCGTCCGGCACCCACTGGCTGGCCAGATCCGGGGCGCGCAGGCCGGCCACCGCGTGGGCCAGGCCAGCCTCGGCGGCGAGCTCGGCGCGCACGCGTTCCGAGCCGTACAGCGCAGCCTCAACGTGGCTGCGCGAAGACGCCGCCACGCCGACCAGCAGCGCCGCCAGCAACAGGGTCGCCCACAGCACCAGCAGCAGCGCCGCACCGCGTTCACAACGGTTCATGGCGCACCGCCGACTTGTGCACCGAAGCCTTCGCCGACATGCAGGGGAATCAGCATCTCGGGAAAAGCCACCCGCGCCCGCCATGCCGGATCGAGCCGGATGCGCACCGCCAACGGCAACCCGTTCACCGCCGTCCAGTCGTCGCGCCACGCCGCCGGCTTGCCGAACGCGGCCGCGGCGAGATACTGGAATTGGCCGCCACGCAGGTCCGTCAGCAACAGATGCCGCACGGGCCCGGCACCCTCCGTCGCATCGCCGGTGTAGGGCTGGTACGCGAGCCACAGCGACATGCCGCCCGCCGCATCCTTTTCCATGCTCACGCGTTGCAGGTACAAACCCGCATGCCCCGACTGCACCGGCAAAGGCGCGACGTAGCGCAGCGAACGCGCATCGCCCTCGAACATCCGTGCGCGCGTGCCATCTTGCGTCACCCACGGTTGCGCGCTGGCCGCGGCCACGTAACGGCGCAGGAATTGCTGCACGGTGTGCACGCGCTCGCTCCGCGCCATCACCGCATCGGCGGCACGCGTGACCCGCGAGGCGCCACGCAACGCGCCCCACACGCCCAGCATCACGAATGCCAGCAGCACCAGCGCCAGCAGGATTTCCAGCAGAGTGAATCCGGCGGCATGTCGGGCTGCGCGGGTCATGGCGAGTCCGGGGGCGCGGTTTGCGCACGCTGGGTGGACAACCGCAGGGTGCGGCCGGCGCCGTACTGCACCGCGACATCGAGTTGATAGAGTTCGACCGCAACCTGTGCCGGCGCGGCGCCTGATGGCTGCGGCAGCACCCCTGACTGGCCATCCGGCGCGGCGGGCAGCGGCGGCAGCGCCCGGATCTGGAGCGTCCAGGCCATGCCGTCGGTGAACTTGCCATTCTGCGTCCCGGCGCGCAACGGCGTGTCCAGCCCTTGTTCGGCGAACAGGCTCTGGGCGCGTTCGACCGCGGTATTCAGGGCTGCGGCGCGCCCGGCGTTTTGCGCGGCCTTGCCCAGCGCACCCAGGCCCACCGCAAAGGCGATCGCCAGCAACGCGATGGCGGCCAACACTTCCAGCAGCGTGAAACCGCGCGGACGGCTGGCGAAACGCGGGGGGCAGTGGGCGTCCACTACGATCCCCCGTCCGGGCCTTCGGGATTCGGCGCGACGCCCGCATGCACTGCCACCGCACCGGTCAGCCAGTCCACGTCGATCCGCACCTCCCGGCGCGCCCGGCTCAATTCGATGTTGCCGCCACTGGAACTGCCGTCCGGGAAATAACGGATGCGTGCCACGCCGGCGGATCCGGCATCCTCGGCGGCCGAGGTCACCTGCACCTTCGTGTCGGCCGGCAGCGCGCGCGGATCGCGGCCCGGCGCGGCGAAGGTACGCGCGCGCAAGTCCACGCTGAACCACTGCGGCTTGCCGGTGGCCATCGCGCGGGTGCGCGTGTCGCGCAAGCCCGCGGCCACGCGTTGCGCGGCCACATCCAGTTGGCCCTGGCCACGCCCGCGCAGCGATACCGCCGCGACGGTGGCGGCGATCGCGATCAGCACGATCACCGCCAGCATTTCGATCAGCGTGAAGCCCGCGTTCGAACCGCGATCGTGCTTATTGCCAGTTGCCGTAATCACGATCGACACCCTCGCCGCCGGGTTTGCCGTCGCGGCCATAGAAGATGATGTCGTACTGTCCGTGCTTGCCGGGATAGAGATAGCCGTAGGGATGCCCGAACGGATCGGTCAGGTCCGCGGGTTTTGCATACGGCCCGTTCCATGACGGGGCGTCGGACGGCTTGGTGAGGAGGTCTTCGAGCGCTTTCGGCGGCGAGCCGTTGTCGAGCACGTAGGCCTGCACGTCCTGGTCGAGTTTGGTGACGCCGATCTTGCCGGCATCCCACTTGCCGGTATCCACGCGACCCGACACCGAACGCGCGACGATCACGCCCACGATGCCGAGCAGTACGATCACCGCCAGCATTTCCAGCAACGTAAAGGCGCGTGTGCGGCGTCGCGAAGTGCGGTGGGTCATGGCAAGCATGGCGGAGCCTCGGAAAGGTGACGATTACCGGCTGTTTGCCCCCTTGAGTCAAGGGGGCAGCTGCGCAAGGCGCAGCGGGGTTGTAGGAGCGTGACCCTGTTATCGATGCAAGCAACTCCGATGCTGGCGGGCAACCCACCTACTGGATGCTGCCCGTCAAGCTGAGCAGCGGCAACAGGATCGACAACATGATCCCGGCCACCAGCAGCGCCATCACGATGGTCAGCACCGGCACCAGCGCCGCCAGCATTTTGTCGATCGCGGATTTCACCTCGCCGTCGTAGGTATCGGCGGCGCGCAACAGCATGGTATCGAGCGTGCCTGACTCCTCGCCCACCAGGGTGATCTGGGTGGCAAGTTTCGGGAACCCGGTGTGCGCGGCCAGCGCATGCGACAGCGAATCGCCGCCTTTCACCGCCTCGATCGCCGGTTCGAGCTGCGCCGACAATTCATGGTTGGAGACCACCTGGCGTGCGATGCCCAGCGCGGCCAGCAGCGACACACCGTTCTTCAGCATCGACCCCAGCGTACGCAGCAGGCGCGCGGTATCGACCTTCAGCAACAGCGGCCCCAGCACGCGCACCCGCAACAACCATGCATCGAACGCGCGCCGGACGGCCGGATCGCGCATCCGCGCCGCGGCCCACAAACCCGCCACGATCAACACGACCAGCACCAGCAAACCCCAGTCGTGCAGGAACGTGCCGATCGCCATCAGCACGCGCGTGATGAACGGGATCGGCACGTTCATGTCCTGGAAGATCGGCACGAACTGCGGCAGCACGAACGCCAGCAGCAGCACCAGCGAGCCGAGCACGCCGAACAGCAGGAACGCGGGGTACACCAGCGCGCCGATCACGCTCTCGCGCAGCTTGCGCGCGCGTTCCAGGTAGTCGGCCAGGCGCGCCAGCGCCGCGTCCAGCGCGCCGCCGGCTTCGCCCGCGCGCACCATGCTGAGGTACAGCTTCGGGAATACGCCGTGCTCTTCTTCCATCGCGCGCGACAGCGAGGCACCGCCGCGCACGCGGTCGCGGATGCGTTCGACCACGTGGCGCGCGCGTTCGCCTTCCGGCAGTTCCAGCAGCATCTGCAGCGCGCGGTCCAGCGGCAGGCCCGCGTGCAACAAGATCCCGAGCTGGTCGGTGAATTCGACCAATGCCGCGCCCGCCAGCGACTTCCGGCGCAGGCCACCGAACAGTGAGCCACCGCCGGCCGCGGCATCGCCCGCTTCGAGCGGCACGTTGCCCTGTTCCTGCAGGCGCGCAATCACGTCATCGACGCTGGCAGCGTCCATGCGTCCCTCGACGGTTTCGCCGGCAGGCGTGACGGCCTTGTAATGGAACGACGCCATCAGGCCACACCCACGGCCAAACAGAACACGAATCGCTGGAGAACCGTCGCGAGCGAAGGCAGATTGCGGGACGCCCGAGCGCAGCAAGCGGAGCGTACACGCCAGTACGTGAGCATTGCGAGCACCGCCGGCACGCAAGCTGCCGAGCGCAGCAGGTTATCCAACGATTCGTCAGGCCTCCTCAGTGACACGCAGCACCTCTTCGATCGTGGTCAGCCCGGCCAGCGCCTTGCGCAAGCCGTCCTCGTACATCGTGCGCATGCCGGCGCCGCGTGCGGCACGTTCGATGTCCGCCGCATCGGCATGCTGCATCAGCAGCCGCCGCAGCGCGTCGGTCATGGTCAACTGTTCGATGATCGCCAGTCGGCCGTGATAGCCGCTGGGGTTTTCCGCCGAGGGCTGCGGCCGGTACAGCCGGATCGGGCGCCGCGCCGTCAGCCTGTCCAATCCAAGCTCGGCAACCAGCTCCGGCAACGGCTCGTAGGCTTCCGCGCTCGCAGGATCAAGCCTGCGCACCAGCCGCTGCGCCATGATTGCGTTGACCGTCGAAGCCAGCAGGTAATCCTCGACGCCCATGTCCAGCAGGCGGGTCAGGCCACCCGCGGCGCTGTTGGTGTGCAGGGTCGAAAGCACCAGGTGTCCGGTCAGCGCCGACTGGATCGCGATCTTGCAGGTCTCGAGATCGCGCATTTCGCCGATCATGATCACGTCCGGGTCCTGGCGCACGATCGAGCGCAAGGCCCCGGCGAAATCCAGCCCGATCTGCGGCTTCACCTGCATCTGGTTGATGCCTTCGAGCTGGTATTCGACCGGGTCCTCGACCGTGATGATCTTGCGGTCGGGCGTATTGATCTTCGACAGCGCGGTGTACAGCGTGGTGGTCTTGCCCGAACCGGTCGGCCCCGTCACCAGCAGGATTCCGTGCGGCTGCTCCAGTACGTGCAGGAACGCCGGCAGGGTGTGCTCGTCGAATCCCAGCGAATCGAAATCCAGCACCACGTTGCCGCGGTCGAGGATGCGCATCACCACCGATTCGCCGAAGCTCGTGGGGATGCACGACACGCGCAGGTCCAGTTCCTTGCCCTGCACGCGCAGCATGATGCGGCCGTCCTGCGGCAGGCGGCGCTCGGCGATGTTCATGCGCGCCATGATCTTCACGCGCGAAATCACTGCGGCGGTCGAACTGGCCGGCGGCGCTTCGACTTCGTGCAGCACGCCGTCGATGCGATAGCGAACCTTCAGGCGGTTCTCGAACGGCTCGATGTGGATGTCCGAGGCGCGCTGCTCGACCGCGCGCTGGATCAGCAGGTTCACCAACCGGATCACCGGTGCTTCCGAGGCGAGGTCGCGCAGGTGTTCGATGTCATCGTCACCCGATTCCGCGCCGCCCTCGCCTTCCAGGCCTTCCACGATGCTGCCGAGCGCGCTGCGGCCGGTGCCATGCCAGCGTTCGATCAAGTCGTCGATTTCGGAACGCAGCGCCACCCGCAGCATGACCGGTTTGCCGCACGCAAGCTGCACCGCGTGCGCGATGTAGGCATCGCCTGGGTCGGCCACCGCGAGCAACAGCGCAGGCCCGGCGTCGCCCACCGGCAGCGCGTGGTACTGCTTCATGAAACGCACGCTCAAGGCCGTTTCGGGCGCGGTGTCCGGCGCATCCTTCGCGGACCACAGCGGCACATGCAGCGTTTCCGACCAGGCTTCGGCCAGGTCGCGCTCGGACACCAGGCCCAGCCGCCCCAGCAGCGCGGTCAGCCGCGTTTCAGGCGCTTCCGTCAGCAGGCGCTCGGCGCGCGCAAGATCTTCCTGCTTGAGCCGGCCGCGTTCGACCAGCAGCGCGCAGACACGCATTTCCGCGTCGTCGGTGGGCTGACGCGGCGGCTCCGGGTTGGGCTGTGGCGATGCCGCCATGGACGGTTCTCGCACCGAATGGATGGCCGGGGCGCCATTGGTAGCACACCCGCCCTGCCAATGCGAGTTTGTGGAGTCTGGCCCAGCGTCAACGACTGCGCGCCCACGCCATCAGTTCGCGCAGCTTCGGCGGCGCGCCGGCATTCAACAGGCCGCGCCGGAACACCTTGCCCGCCGCAACCAGTGCGATCACGACGGTCACCGCCAGCAGCGCGGTGGTGGCGATGTAGTCAGCGAGCGGCGGCGGCGCGGCCGAGCGGCTCATCATCATGAACGGCGTCAGCGGCGGCACGTAGGACAGCACCCGCGCCCACAGCGCGGTCGGATCCTGCGCCACCGGCACCATCAGGATCAGCGGCAGCATCAGGAACAGCATCACCGGCGTCATGTACGGCTGCGCTTCGCGGATGTTGTTGACCGATGCGCCAACCGCGCCCATCACCGCGGCGTACAGCAGGAAGCCCAAGACGAAATACACGAGGAACCAGACGATGTTCCATGCGCTGATGCCGGCGAGGATCTGCGCCGCCACGCCACCCATCGACAACGCCGCGCCGACCGTCGCGAGCAGGCCGAGGATGATCACCAGCCAGCTGCCGACCAGCGTCACGCCGACCCCGGCAACGCCGAGCGTCTTGCCGGCCATGATGTCGGATGGCTCGATCGCCGCCAGCAGCATCTCGGCGATGCGGTTGGACTTTTCCTCGATCGTGGACATCATCAGCAGTTGCGCGATTTGCATGATCGAAATGAACAGCAGGTACACGTAGCCGACCGGCAGCCACTGCGCGACCTTCTCCGCCGCGGTGACCGCCTTGTGGCCGTGCTCGGTGACCAGTTGTCCCTGGAAGCTCACCGCCTGCGCGAGCAGACGCGCCTCGTCGCTCGACAGGCCGGCCCTGGACGCGCGCCGTGCCTGCACCACCGCCGACACTGCACCCGCGTACCAGTCGCGCAGGTCGGTGTCGGTGAGATTGCGCGAAGCGTAGGTGTACGCCGCATCGGCGGCGAGCGGATCCTTCGGAAACGTGAAGTAGCCGTCCAGCTTGCCCTGTGCAGTCGCCCCCTGCAGCGATGCGGCGGGTGTATCGACGCGCTGGAAGCGCGCGACGTAGAGGCTGCGGTCGATGCGTGCCGCTGCATCGGGCGTCAAGGACGCGTACCAGTGCAGCAACGCGTCGCGCTGCCGCCAGATCATTTGTGCGGCGGGATCCGTGGGCGCCGGAGCACCGCTCGCGAGCGCCTGTCCCAAGGTCGCGCGCGACGCCGCATCGAGCTTCGCCGCCTGTGGCGCGAGCGCACTCCACGTCGCCGGCAATTTCGTTGCAGACGCCGCCGATCCCTGCGCGGCGAGGTCGAGCAGCTTCGCGAAATCCTGGCCTTCGATGCGTTGTTCGACCGCCTGCAGCAGCCAGCCGGAGTGATCGACCACCGCGTAATGCCGCGCTCCGTGGAATTGCGAGATCAGGCCCGGGACCAGCATGAAGGCGAGGAAGATCGCCGGCGTGATCAGCAGGCTGATCCAGAAGCGGCGGCGCCCGACGTAGGCGACGTAGTCGCGCCGCGCGACCAGCAGGACGTCATGCAGCTTCATGGTCGGCTCCCACCGCTTCGAGGAATACCTGCTTCAGCGACGCCTCGCCGGTGTCGAAGTGGCGCAGCCGCACACGTTCGACCAGCGCCTTCAGCAAGTCCTGGGTGTCGGCATCCGGCCGCAGCCGCAATTCGGCGTGGCGGCCGGAATCGTCGGCGGATTCGACGCCAGGCAACTCGCGCCACTCGCCGGCATCGCCTTCGTAATCGATCGACACGGTACGGTTCGCACCGGCCTTCACTTCCGCGAGCGTACCGGCGCGCTTGCGCTGGCCGCGGTCGATGATGACCACCGAATCGCAGATCTGCTCTGCATGTTCGACCACGTGGGTCGAGAAGATCACGGTGCGGCCTTCGCGCCGGAACTGCTTCATCAGCGACAGCACGACTTCCGCATTGACCGGATCGAGTCCGGAAAAGGGTTCGTCCAGCACCACCAGTTCCGGGTCGTGCAACAAGGTGCCAATCACCTGGGCCTTCTGGCCCATGCCTTTCGACAGCGTGTTGCACTTCGCGTTGAGGTTGGCTTCGAGGCCCGCGGCGGCGAGGCGCGTGCGCGCCCGCGCGTTGGCCTCGCGCCGGCCCAGGCCGCGCAACTGGCCGAAGTAGCTGACCATGTCCAGCACGCGCATGTCCTTGTACAGGCCGTTCTCCTCCGGCAGGTAGCCGGTGCGCGCACGCACGTCCTCGGGCCTGCTGCCGCCCAGCACGCTGACGCTGCCGGCGTCGGGCTGCAGGATCCCGGTAATCATCCTGAGCGTGGTCGTCTTGCCCGCACCGTTGCGGCCGAGGAAGCCGTAGATGCTGCCGGCGGGCACGTCGAGCGAAAGCCCGTCGACTGCGGCATGCGCCCCGAAATACTTGCTGGCGTCGCGGATGGTGATGGCGTCGGGCATGCGCGTTCCCCTTCGAAGACCCGGCGCATTGTACGCAGCCGACCCGCGCGATCCTCGTGACAGCTGTCACCGGATTTGCCGACGTGGCGGTGCGCTCAGCTCTCGATCACGTTCGGCGCGCGAGGTCTCCCTGCTTTCGCCGGCCGCGCTCGACTAGCAGCGCGCACACCCGCGCTTCCGCGTCGTCCACGGTGAGACGCAATGGCTCCGGATTGGGCTGTGGCAGTGCCGCCATGGATGGTTCTCGCGCGGGCTACATCAGGGCGCCATTGGTAGCACACCCGGGCCTCTATGCGAGCAAACCGCCCGCGAGCGCTTAAAGTTTCGATAGCAAATCGCACTGACCACACAGAACCACCGTCTTCGGCGTGCGCCCTTTATCGTGCCGGGGCATGGTAGTACCCTGCCTGTGTTGGCCGCGTTGACGAGATGCGTGGGTGTGAATCCGCATCGCCACTCCGGCCGTACAACACGAGCGAGGTGGTCGCCATGGAATTGCGCCGCGTGTTTCTGCCTGCCGTTGTGTTGCTTGGTGCCGCCTTGTGGATACCGGCGGCGGCTACGTCACCCCCAGCAGCAGCGACGTCAACCACCGCTCCGTCTTTGGCCGTTCTGAAAAAACAGGCCGCGACGGGTGATCCGGCCGCGCAAGTGGCCTTGGGGCAACGTCTCATGGACAGCAAGGATGCGGCAGACAAAGTCGAAGCGACGACGTGGTATCGCAAGGCTGCGGCACAAGGCAACACCGACGCCGAATGGGCGCTGGGAAGCGCCTACGTGCTCGGTTACTGGCCTGGCATCGCGCAGGACGTGCCGACTGGCCTGAAATGGCTGCGCAAGAGTCTTGCAGACGGGTCAACCGATCACATGGCCAACTATGGGTTCGCGCTGGATAGCTGGGGCCAGCACACCCACAATGATCAAGCCATGAAAGATGGCGTGCAATGGATACAACGCGCGGCCGAGGCCGGCTCGGCGCAGGGCATGAACATGTTGGGCATCATTCTGCTCGGCGGCAACTTTGGCGCAAATACGCCGGACAAAGCCGACGGCGAGCATTGGTTGCTCAAGGCGGCGCGTCTGGGCAACGCGGACGCACAGGTATCGCTTGGTCAAATGTATGTCGTCGGCACGTTTGGAAAGCCCGATGCCGAGGCTGGGCTGCATTGGTTGCGGGCGGCGGCCGGGCAGGGCAACGTCGCGGCCGAGGGGCTATTGGGCTATTTGTTGGTCAGCGGCGACAAACATGTGCCTAAGAATCCTGCCAAAGGCTTGCAGTGGGCTGAAAAAGCGGTGGCCAAACACGGTGCAGGTGGATATTACGCCATGGGGTACGCCTACCAGTATGGCGATGGCGAGCCAGCCGACCCGGCAAAGGCCTGGTACAACTTCGCAGCGACCCAACGCGTGGACACCAAGCATCAATTCGACAAGGCCGGCAGTCATCTGTCCGTGGTTGCAGCCAAACTGTCACCCGCGCAGATCGCACAAATGCAAGCTGAAGTCTCGAAGATTCCGAGGCCGGGAAAAGCAAGCCAGCTGAACTGATGTTCCGCGATCTCAGGTCCCAAACGCCTGCGTCCTCAGCACTCGACCACGTTGACCGCCAAACCGCCGCGGCTCGTTTCCTTGTACTTGTCCTTCATGTCGCGGCCGGTATCACGCATGGTCTTGATGACCTTGTCGAGCGACACGCGGTGCTTGCCGTCGCTGCGCATCGCCATGCGCTGCGCATTGATCGCCTTCACCGAACCCATCGCGTTGCGTTCGATGCACGGAATCTGCACCAGCCCGCCGATGGGATCACACGTCAGTCCGAGGTTGTGTTCCATGCCGATCTCGGCGGCGTTCTCGACCTGATGAACGCTGCCGCCGAGCGCCGCGGCGAGCGCGCCGCCGGCCATCGAGCAGGCGACGCCGACTTCGCCTTGGCAACCGACTTCGGCGCCGCTGATCGAGGCGTTCTCCTTGTAGAGGATCCCGATCGCACCGGCCGTCAACAGGAAATCGATGACGCCTTGTTCATCCGACTTCGGGCAGAAGCGGTCGTAGTAATGCAGCACCGCGGGCACGATGCCGGCCGCGCCATTGGTCGGCGCCGTGACCACGCGTCCGCCCGCGGCGTTTTCCTCGTTGACCGCAAGCGCATACAGGTTCACCCAGTCCAGCACCGTCAGCGGATCCTTCAGCGCGGCTTCCGGTCGCTCGCGCAATTCCGCGGCCATGGCCGGCGCGCGGCGCTTCACGTGCAGGCCGCCCGGCAATTCGCCCGGCGAACGCAGGCCGCGTGCGACGCAATCCTGCATCGCCTTCCAGATTTCCAGCAGACCGGCGCGGATTGCCGCCTCGCTGCGCCAGGCCTTTTCGTTTTCCAGCATCACCTGCGCGATGGTCAAACCATGCTGTTCGCACAGCGCCATCAACTCATCGCCGGAATGGAACGGATATTTCAGCGGCGTGGTGTCAGCCACGATGCGGTCGGCCGCGGCCTCGTCGGCGTTGACCACGAAGCCGCCGCCCACCGAGTAGTAATCGCGCGTGACGATGACCTCGCCATGCGCGGCATACGCCGTGTAACGCATGCCGTTGACGTGGTACGGGAGTTTCTGGCGCTTGTTCCAGACCAGGTCGGCTTTCTCGTCGAAGCCGATTGCGTGCGTGCCATGCAGGCGGATGCGCCCCGTTTCCCGAATGCGCTTGAGCAAGGGCGGAATCGCATCGGGATCGATCCGGTCCGGCCGGTTGCCTTCCAGCCCGCACAAGACCGCCTTGTCGGTGCCGTGGCCACGCCCGGTCGCCGCCAGCGAGCCGTACAACTCCGCGGTTACGCGCACGCAACGCGCGAGGTCGCCGGTTTCGGCCAGCCAGCGTTCGACGAAACGCGCCGCCGCGCGCATCGGCCCGATGGTGTGCGAGGACGACGGCCCGATGCCGATCTTGAAGATGTCGAAGGTGCTTACGGCCATGATGGGTTCACCGTGGAGGCGGCGGTATTGTATGCGCCGGGCCGTCCGGAATCGCACGATGCAGCTTTGCCTCTACCAGCGCGACGACTGCAAGCTGTGCGACGAAGCCGTCGCGCTGCTGGCGCGCGTGCGTGCGCCGGATTTCGAAAGCCTGTGGATCGATGACGATGCGGACCTGGAAGCGCGCTACGGCACGCGCGTGCCGGTGCTGCGCGACGAAGATTCCGGGCGTGAACTCGACTGGCCGTTCGACGCAGCGGCACTGCGTGAATTCCTGCAAGCCTGATCGGCTTCATCCACCGCCGGGACGATACGGTCGATCGACCAGCAGGAACGTGCAGCCGGTATCCGAATGCACGTCGTGATCGACGGTGCCGGCGCCGGAAACGCTGGCCCAGCCGTGACCCAGCCGTTCGCCGTTCTGGACCAGCTCACCTTCCAGGATGTAAATGAATTCCGGGCTGTCGTGCCGGTGCTCGGGGAACGCGGCCCCGGGTTCCATGCGCACGATCTGGAGCTCCAGGCCGTCGGTTTCCGCGATGTTCCTGACCGCGACGCCGCGCGTCATGGCCGAGGGACACCATGCAACGGCCGCAACATCGACCTTGCGACGGAATCCGTGCTGTCCGGCGTGCCTCGTACCCATGCTCATCCACTCCGCGCCGATGCAGCGGGTTGCACGCCCGGCGCACGCGCCGGCTCCAGCAGCAAATGCCCTTGCACAGTCACGGCATCGCCGATCATCGACGGATCGGCCCACTCGCCCGTACCGATCCCGAAGTCGAGGCGCCTGAGTTGCGCGGTGACGTCCAACGTCGCATCGCCGCCCTTCTGCACGAACTTCACGGTCAGCGTCACCGGCTTGCTGATGCCGCGCAGGGTCAGCGTGCCGTCGGCCAGCACCTCGCCGTTCGCAGCCTTGCGGAACGCCGTGGTGACGAAATGCGCCTGCGGAAATCGCGCGGCATCGAAGAACGCCGTGCCCAGCGCGGCATGGTCGCGTTCGCTGTTCTCGGTATCAAGGCTGGCGATATCAACCTCGACGTCGAACCTGGCGTGCGCGAGATCGGCGGGGTCGTATTCGATCTTTGCGTTGAAGCGACGGAACTGTCCGGTGTAGGTGACCGTCTGGTAGGTATTGGTGAAGGTGAGCGTGCTGCGCGCGGCATCCACTTGCCACGGCTGCGCCCACGCGGGCGCGGCAACCAGCGCGATCAGCATGACTGCCAAAAACGTGCTCGAAGTTTTCGTTGTCATCGCGACCTCTGGCTTTCATTGCAGGAAACGCTGAAGAACCGTCGCGAGCGAACAACGCCATCCATGGCGAAAGAGCTCCGTGATTGCGTGACGCCGGAGCGCAGCAAGCGGAGCGTACACGCCAGTACGTGAGCATAACTCGCGCCATCCATGGCGCTCGCCCTCGGGCCATTCGCTGCGCGAATGTTCACTTCGGCATCCTGCCTTCGTAGTGCGAGCACCGCCGGCGCGCAAGCTGCCAAGCGCAGCAGGTTATTCAGCGTTTCCACAGCATTCGCCTAAGGACATCATCCCGCTGCCTGAAGTGGTGCCACAAGGCCGCGCCCACGTGCCCCACCAGCAGGACCACCAGCACCCAGAACAGGGTCTGGTGCAGCAGCAGCGCACGCGGTTTCCACACCGGATCATAGCCTCCGGTCAGACTGGGCACGTCGAACCAGCCGAACCACACCAGCGGCGCGTTCGACGCCGAGTTGAACCACCAGCCCGAGAGCGGGATCGCGAGGATCAACCCGTACAGCACAAGGTGCAGCGCATGCGCCGCGCGCACCTGCCAGCGCGGCATGCCGGCGGGATCGGCCGGCCTGCGTTCGGTCAGCCGCCACGCGATGCGCAGCAGCACCAGCGCGAGGATGGTGATGCCGATCGACTTGTGCAGCGCGAACACGCGGACCTTCGCGGGCGTCAGGCCCATGCCCACCATGGTCAGGCCAATCGTGGCCTGCACCAGGATCAGGATCGCAATCGACCAATGGAACGCGCGAACCAGTACGCCCCAACCGGAATCAGTGCTGCGCAGCGGCACGCGCCCTCTCCTTCACGGCCTTTTCCGCAGCCTGCTGGTAACCGTACTCGGCATCGCGATCGAGTGTGGCTTCGACCTCGAGGCGAATGGCCACCTCGGTACCCACCGCTTTCGGAAACGAAGTCATGCCGAACTGCGTGCGATCCAGCGTCGCATGGCCGGAAAATCCGGCGATGGTCTCGAAGCCGAACAGGGTCATGCCCACGCGGTTGACGGTGAAGTCGACTTGCACCGGCAGGGTCACGCCGTGCAGGGTCAGGTTGCCCTCGAGCACGCCCGCGTGTTCGCCGGTCTTGCGGACCGACGTGCTCTCGAAATGCGCCAGCGGAAACTTTGCGGCATCCAGGAACAAGTGCCCCGTGACCGAGCCATCCCAGCCCTTGTCGCCAAGATCGGCCGACGCGGTGTCGATGTCGGCCACGACTTTCGACGCCCCCCAGTCGTCGGGATCGAAACGCAGCCAGCCACGCGCGATGGCGAACCGCCCGACCGGATTCGAATAGCCGTCGTGGTCGGCGCTGAACAACACCTGCGAATGCACCGTGTCGATGCGGTAGTCGAGCGGATGCGCCACGGCCACGCACGCCATGCCCGTCATCAGCAGCCCCGCAACCACGACCCGCCAACGACGCATCGGCACCTCCAGCGGCTTGCGGCCATCCTCGCACAGCGCGGCGGCGCGCGCACCGCGGCGCGGTTTGCGGCATCATCTGGGACGGGGTCACAGGGAGAACGAGATGCTCGCAGCTTGGTTGTTGGCCGGTGCGCTGGCGAGCGCGACGACTCCCGCCGTGACCAGCGTGCCGCCCACCCCGATCTTCCGCAGCTACGCGGCGGCGGAAGGGCTGCCGTCCGCCAGCGTGTATACCGTGACCCAGGACCACGCGGGCTATCTGTGGATCGGCACCCACGGCGGGCTGGCGCGCTACGACAGCCGCGAGTTCAAGGTATTCCGGCACGATCCCAGACAGCCGGCATCGCTACCCGCCAACGACGTGTCGGCTTTGCTGGTCGATCGCAAAGGCAACCTGTGGGCGGGCGGCGAAGGCACCGGCCTGAATCTTTACGACCCGCAGACCGGTGGCTTCCGGCATTGGCTGCACGATCCCGCCAACGCGCGCAGCCTGTCCGCCGACGACGTGATGGCGATCGCCGAAGACCAGGCGGGCGCGCTGTGGGTCGGCGTGTACGCCGGCGGCTTGAACAAGCTGGACGCGGACGGCAAGGACTTCACGCACCTGCGGCACCGCAAGGGCGACGCCGCCAGCCTTGCCTCCGACAACGTGACCGCGCTCGCCGCGGCAGCCGATGGCGGGCTCTGGATCGGCACCGACGCCGGGCTCGACCGGCTGAACGCGGCGGGGCACATCCACCCCGTGTTGCTGCCGGGCCTGCCCGCCCAACCCACCATCTGGCAGGTGCGGACCGGTGGCGACGGCGTGGATGTCGCAACCAGCGCGGGCCTCTATCACCTGGACGCAACGGGCAAGGCCAGCCTGGTTGGCGCCGCGCGCGAAACCCTGGCCAGCCTGCGCGGCAAGGATGGCAGCCTTTGGATCGCCGAACGCGGCGGCCTGGCGCACATCGGCGCCGAGGGCGACACGCAGTTCGAGCAGCCGACGCCGGGCGTGGCGGGCAGCCTGCCCGGACATCTCCCGGACGGATTGTTCCGCGACCATGAAGGCGGGCTGTGGGTGGCGCTGGTGGACGGCGGGCTGGCCTACCTGCCGCCGCAATGGCGCGCGTTCAGCATGTACCGGCACGTCCCGGGCGACCCGGCCAGCCTCGCGCGCGATCGCGTGCGCGCGCTGGCGCTGGCCGGCAACGACGCGCTGTGGGCAGGCGGCGCCGGCATGCTCGACCGCATCGATCTCGCGACCGGTGCCGTGCAGCACGCCGCCCTGCCGGACCTTGCGCGGATGTCGATTTCCTCGCTGGCCGTGGACACCACCGGGCGCCTGTGGATCGGCAGCCGGCGCGGACTGTTCATCTGGGACGGCAAGCGCCTGCAGCCGGTGGCCACCGACGAACCCGGCCTGCGCCACGGCGTATGGCGATTGCTCGCAGCGCGCGACGGCACCATCTACTTTGCCGGGGTCGGCAGCGGCGTGTTCCGGGTCGATCCGAAAACCCTTGCGGTGCAGCCCCTGACGGCGCCGGCGCCCGGCGAAACCGCGCAGGAAATCGTGCAACTGCGCGAAGCCGCGGACGGCTCCATCTGGGCCGCCAGCCACGCCGGGCTCGCGCGCCTTGCGCCCGGCGGCGACGCCTTCACGTTCGTGCCGGGCGTGGTGCGCGATGACGTGGAAGCCTTCGCGCTGGATCCGGACGGCGGACTCTGGATCGCACGCTCCACCAGCCTGCAGCGGTACCACCTCGACCACGGCAAGGCCACGCTGGTGGACGACATCGACGGCAAGAACGGCTGGCCCGATACCGGCATCCTCGGCCTGCAGGCCGGCCGGGACGGCCGCGTGTTCGCACTCAGCAGCCGCAACCTGCTGGTGTATGACCCGCGCAACCAGCAGCTGCACGCCTTCGCCACCGCGGAAGGATTGGCCACCACCGATTTCACCGGCGATGCGCTGCTCGCGACCGGCCACGGTGAACTGTTCGCCGGCAGCCTTGCCGGCGTGATCGGCATCCGCATCGACCAGTTGCCCTGGCACCTGGCAACCCCCAAGGTGGCGCTGGAATCGGTGAACGTGCGCCGCGACGGCCAACTGGTCGAACTCGATCCGCGCCAACCACTCACGCTCGACTGGCGCGATCGCGAACTCAACGTCACCGCGCAGGTGCTGTCGTTCGTCGATCCCGCGCGCAACCAGTACCGCTTCCGCCTGCAAGGGTTCGACCCCGGCTGGATCGACACCGACCATCGCAACGTGCGCGAATTCTCGGTGCTGGAACCCGGCCGCTACCAACTGCTGGTCAGCGGGCGCACCGGCGACGGCCCGTGGAGCGCGCCGCTGGACGCGTTCTCGCTGCGCGTCGTCGCGGCGCCGTGGGACACCCCGTGGGCGCGGGCCGCGTACGTGCTGGCGGTCCTGCTGCTGGTGGCCTGGATCGTGTGGGCGCTGCGCCGGCGCCTGCAACAACAGCACCGGCTGGTGCTCAGCGAGGAACGCCAGCACATCGCCGAGCAGGCCAACGCGGCGAAATCGCGCTTCCTCGCCAACATGGCGCACGAAATACGCACCCCGCTCACCGGCGTGCTCGGCATGACCGAGCTGCTGTTGAAGACCGCGCTGAACGAGCGCCAGCACCAGTACGCCGACGCGATCCGGCGTTCGGGTTCGCTGCTGCTGCGGCAAGTCAACGACGCGCTGGACGTCGCGCGCATCGAGGCGGGCCGGCTGGAGCTGAACGTTGCGCCGTTCGACCCCGGGGTCATCCTGCGCGAAATCGCGAACGCTGAAGCCGGGCTCGCCGCGCAGAAGCAACTCGCCATCGACATCGTGATCGCGGCGGATGCGCCGCGCGCGGTGCGCGGCGATGCGCTGCGCGTGCAGCAGATCCTGTTCAACCTGGTGCACAACGCGCTGAAGTTCACCAGCCACGGCGGCGTCACCCTGAAACTCGAACGCGACGGCGACGGCATCGCCTACAGCGTGATCGACAATGGACCCGGCATGACACCCGAGGAATGTGCGCGCATCTTCCGGCGCTTCGAACAGGCCGACTACGGGCGCCTGCAGCGCGGCAGCGGACTCGGGCTCGCGATCAGCCGCGAACTGGTGAACCTGATGGACGGCCGCATCGGCGTGCAATCGACGCCGGGGCACGGCAGCACCTTCAGCGTGCACCTGCCGCTGCCGATCGTGACGGACGCCGACGCCGCGAGGTCCGTGGCGACACGCGGCAGCCAGCCGCCAGCCGGTGACCCCGCTCCGCGCGAACCTTCACCCGATGCAGCAACCGGAACCACGCAGGCCGCGCACCCGCGCGTGCTGCTGGTCGAGGACGATCCGGTGGCCGGGCAGGCGATCGCCGGCCTGATCGAAACCTTCGGTTATGCGGTGACGCTGGCGCCGCAGGCGCTGGCGGCCTTGTCCGAAATCGACGCCGGCGACGGTTTCGACGCGATGGTGTTCGACTTCGACCTGCCCGGCATGGATGGCTGCGAACTTGCCACCCTGCTGCGCCGGCGCGGCAACACCACGCCCATCATCGCGCTCACCGCCAGCGCCCATGGCGACGAGGAACAACGCGCCCGCGCCGCCGGCATGAACGCGTTCCTGCGCAAGCCGACCTTGCCGGGCCCGTTGCGCGAAGTGCTGGAATCCGTGTTCGAATAATCACCTGTGTAGGAGGGCCGGAAGGCCCGATGCCCGCGGCTGCCGCCGCGCCTACGCGCTGCGGTCGATCAGCCACTGCGCCAGCAGCGGCACCGGCCGGCCTGTGGCGTAACCCTTGCGCCCGGGCACCCACGCGGTGCCGGCGACGTCGAGGTGCGCCCAGCGCGTGCCTTCGGTGAAGCGCGATAGGAACAGCGCGGCGGTGATCGCGCCGGCGCTCTTGCCGCCGATGTTGGCGATGTCGGCGAACGCGGATTCGAGCTGGTTGCGGTAGTCGTCCCAAAGCGGCAGGCGCCATGCGCGATCCAGCGATGCCGTGCCCGCCGCCAGCAATTCGTCGGCCAGCTTGTCATCGGCGCTGAACAGGCCGGAGGCGTGCGCGCCCAGCGCGATCACGCAGGCGCCGGTCAACGTTGCCGCATCCACCAGCGCCTGCGGCTGGAAACGCTTGCAGGTGTAGGCCAGCGCATCGCACAGGATCAAGCGACCCTCGGCGTCGGTGTTGAGCACTTCCACGCTGAGGCCGGCGTGGGTGTGCAACACGTCGCTCGGACGATAGCCAGTTCCGTCGACCATGTTTTCGACCGAGGGCACCACGCACACGAGGTTGATCGGCAACGCCAGTTCGACCGCGGCGAGGAACGCGCCCAGTACGCCGGCGGCGCCGCACATGTCGTATTTCATTTCCTCCATCGAACCGGTCGGCTTGAGGTTCAGGCCACCGGAATCGAAGGTGACGCCCTTGCCGACCAGCGCATGCGGCTTCGCATCGCCCGCGCCCTGGTACTGCAGCACGATGAGTTTCGGCGGCGTGGCCGAGCCCGACGACACGGCCAGCAGCGCGCCCATGCCGAGCTTCTGCATGTCGTCGCGCTCCAGCACTTCCAGCGTGACGGAACCGGCGTGTTCGTCGGCGATGGTTTTCGCCTGCGCGGCGATGTGCGTGGGCGTGCACAGGTTCGGCGGCAGGCAGCCGAGTTCACGCGCGAAGGCGACGCCGCGCGCGACGCCGCGCGCCTCGGCGAGGCCGCGTTGCGCCTCGCCGCCGGCCGCCAGCTCGAGTTTCGCCAGGCGCGGCACGTTGCCGTTGGCTGGTTTCAAGGTCGCGGTATAGCGGAAGCACGCATGGTCGATCGCCAGCGCGCAGGTGCGCACGCGCCAGCCGGCATCGCAGCCCGGCACTTCCAGCGCCGGCAGCCAGACGGCGGCACCCGCGACCGGCAAGCCTTTCAGCGCCTTGCCGGCGTCGTCGCAGGCGCGTGCATAGGTACGCGCATCGAAATCCTTATGCGCGCCCAATCCAACCAGCAGCACGCGCGGCGCCTTCACCCCGACGAGGCCATGCAGCACCAGCGTCGCGCCCGCCTTGCCGGTGAAGTCGCCGGTTTCCCGCAGGCGCGAGAGCACGCCGCCGCTGGCGGCATCCAGCGCGGCCGCGGCCGCCGACGGCGCACCATCGAACACGCCGACCACGGCGCAGGGCGTTTCCGCTTCCGGGACAGCGGCGGAACTCAGGCTGAATTCGAGCATGGGTTTGGTTTCCTGGTAATCCGGGCGGGGGCACGCGTGCCACTACACTGGCGAAACCTCTGAATAACCTGCTGCGCTACTCACCACATCCCTGTGGTTCGCCCTGCGGGCCGCCTGCGGCGTTCAAACCGGCAATCCTGCCGGTTTAGTCGACAGCTTGCTGCGGTTTTTCAGAGGTTTCCTGTTCGCAAACGACCAAGTCTAACCGATGCCACGTTTCACCATCCTCGACCGCTACATCCTGCGCGAATTCCTGTGGGGCACGCTGGCCGCCGTGGTGGTGCTGCTGGTGATCTTCACCGGCAGCACCTTCGCCGACGTGGTCAACAAGGTCGCGACCGGCCGCCTGCCGGGCGGCATCATGTTCACGGTGCTGGGCCTGGGCCTGGTCAACACGCTGCAGGCGCTGCTGCCGATGGCGATGTTCCTCGGCATGCTGCTGGCGCTGGGGCGGATGTACCGCGACAGCGAAATGCACGTGCTGGCGGCCTCGGGCTTCGGACCCACGGGTTTGCTGAAACCGGCTGCACTGTTCGGCGTCGGCACGGCGATCGTGGTGGCGCTGGTGGCACTGTGGCTGGGCCCGCTGGCCGCGCGCACGTCGAATGCCGAGGTCGCACAGGCCAACCGCTCGGTGATCGCGGCCGGACTCGAGGCCGGGCGCTTCACCAGCCTCGCCGGGCGCGGCGGGATCCTGTTCGCCAATACCGTCAGTCCGGACGGCACCCGGCTCGGCAAGCTGTTCGTCGCCAGCGAACACGTGGGCAAGGACGGCGCAGTCAGCTTGAGCGTGATCACCGCCAACCACGGGGAGCTGTTCCAGGAAGGGCAGGTGGACAACCGCTTCATCGCGTTGCACGACGGGTACCGCTACGACATCCACCTCGACCACGACAACTGGCGCGTGATGCAATTCCGGCGCAACGATATCGCGCTGGCACAGCCCTCGGACGCAGCCGCAGGCGATGACCCGCAGAGCCTGCGCACCACTCCGTCGTTGTTCGGCGATCGCGACCCCGACGCGCGCGCCGAACTGCAATGGCGCATCGCGGTCCCGTTCGGGCCGCTGGTGCTGGCGATGCTGGCGCTGCCGATGGCGCGCCAGGGACCACGCAGTTCGCCGGTCGGACGCATCCTGATCGCGGTATTGGCGTATCTCGTCATCATGAACCTGATGACGCTGGCGCGAACCTTCATCGCCAGCGGCAAGCTTGCGGCCCCGCTCGGGATGTGGTGGGTGCTGGTACCCGTATTCGTCGGCGCGGCGTGGGTGTTCGCGCGGCAATACGCGACGCGCACGCCGCGCACGGCCGGAACCGCCACGTGACAGCGAACTTCCTGAAACGCTTCCGGCTCAAGCGTGTCGACCGGCTGATCGCCGGCACGATACTGGGAGGCCTGCTGGTGACCTGGCTGGTGCTGATCGGCCTCGACACCTTCATCCAGTTCGCCAACCAGATCGGCGGCATCGGCCACAACGGCTATTCACTCGGCAAGGCGGTGGCGTACATCCTGCTGACCGTGCCGCGCCGCGCCTACCAGTGGTTCGTGTTCGCCGCGCTGATAGGCAGCCTGGTCGGGATGGGCGCGCTGGCCACCACCGGCGAGCTCACCGCGCTGCGCGCGGCCGGGATGTCCAGGCTCAGGATCTGCCTGTCGGTGACGGGGCTGGTGGCGCTGCTGATGGCGGGCGTGTTCGCGCTGGGCGAAACCGCCGCGCCCGCGGGCGAGCAGCGGGCCCAGGAAATCCAGTTGCAGCGCACCTCGGGCCAGTTGCGCATGCGCCAGGACAGCGGCCTGTGGGCACGCGACGGCAACGACATCATCAATGCCAAGGCGGCGCTGGCGCACCTCGCGCACGGGCGGCCCGCGGTCGAGCTGGCGGATGTGCGGGTGTTCGGCTTCGACGACGCCGGCGAACTGACTTCGTTCCGGCACGCCAAGCTCGCCACCCAGGAAGGCAAGGCGTGGACGCTGCACGACGTGCGCGACACCAGCGTTTCAGCGGACGGCGCGGCCAGCACCACCCACGCGCTGCAGGCGTGGCAGACCTCGCTCGATCCCGACGTGCTGGAAGCCTCGGTGGTGCACCCGGAATACCTGTCGCTGCGCGACCTGACGCGCAACATCGCCTACCTGCGCGGCAACCGCCAGAACCCGGGCGTGTACCTCAACGCTTACTGGACGCGCGCGTTCTATCCGATCAACACGCTGCTGCTGGTGTTGTGCGCGCTGCCCTTCGGTTTTGGCGCGCTGCGCTCGGGCGGCCTCGGCAAGCGGCTGTTCCTCGGCGTGATCATCGCGATCGCGTGGTATTTCCTGCAGCGGGCGATCATCAGCACCGGCACGGTGCTCGGCGCGCCGCCGCTGCTGGTCAACCTGATCCCGGCGCTGCTGCTGCTGGCGATCGCGGTCGGGTACTACCGGCGCGCGTAGACGTTTGCCGTCGCGGCCGCGTGTTTCCTCGACCGCTGCAGCCTCTCAATGCACCTGCGACACCATCCACTTCACGGTGGCTTCGACCTGCGCGTTGCTCAAGGCCGGATTGCCGCCACGCGCCGGCATGTGGTTGCCGTCGGGGCCGGTGTAACCGTCCTCGGCGTGCTTGACCAGCGTGTCGATGCCCTGCTTGATGCGCGGCGCCCAGTCGGCCTTGTTGCCCAGTTTGGGCGCATTGGTGACGCCGGTGGTGTGGCAGGACGTGCACAGCTTGTCGAAAATCACCTTGCCGTCGGTGGTGCCGTCGTAGGCGACCTGCGAGGCGGCGGCCTTGGCCGCATCGGCCTTGGCGGCTTCCATCGCGGCGCGCCCGGTGTTGCCGGCATACACCGCCGCGGCCGGCGCAATGCGGTCGCCCGCCTGCATCACTTCGCGCTGGTTGTTCTCTTTCGGCAGCGTCGACCACACGAACGCGCCGACGAAGGTCAACACTACCGCCGTGCCCGCGAGCATGGCGATCATGATCGCGAAATGCCGCATGAAGGTACGATCGGATGGGGTGAGATGCGTGCTCACTTGCGGACTCCGTCAGGAAGGCTGGCTGCGTCCCCGGGCCCCCGTGGACATTGCATAGCGGGGCAAGTATAGCCGCATGCCGATGCGCCACAAAATAGCGTCCTGGCGAACGCGTGTTGACCCGGACTGCACATTCCACCGTGTACAAGCGGTCTTTCCCAGCAACGAGGCGCGAGGCGCCGACGCATGCCGGACAACCACTACGACCTCATCGTGATCGGCTCGGGCCCTGGCGGCGCTGCGCTGGCGCAACGGCTGGCGCCTTCCGGCAAGCACATCCTGGTGCTCGAACGCGGCGACTGGCTGAAGCGTTCGCCCGACAACTGGAGCGCGAAGTCGGTATTCATCGACAATGCCTACCAGGCCGACGAAACCTGGTACGACAAGGCCGGCACGGCGTTCCATCCCGGGCTGCATTATTTCGTCGGCGGCAATTCCAAGCTGTACGGCGCGGCGCTGTTCCGGCTGCGCGCACGCGATTTCGAAAAACTGGAACACGCGGACGGCATCTCGCCCGAATGGCCGTTGAAGTACGACGTGTTCGCGCCGTACTACGACCAGGCCGAGCGCCTGTTCCACGTCCACGGCGCCGCCGGCGAGGATCCGACCGAACCGTCGCGCAGCGGGCCGTATGCGTATCCGCCCGTGGCGCACGAGCCGCGCATGCAGGAGCTGTCCGACACCTTCGCGCGGCACGGCCTGCATCCGTTCCACGTGCCGCTCGGCATCCTGCTGGATGAAAAGGACGGCGAAGTCGCGCGTTCGAGCCCGTGCGTCCGTTGCGGTGCGTTCGACGGCTACCCCTGCCCCACCAACGGCAAGGCCGACGCGGAAGTGATGTGCATCGACCCGATGCTGGCGACGTATCCCAATGTCACCTTGCTGACCGGCGCGTACGTCGCGCGGCTCGACACCGACGCGTCGGGTCGCAGCGTGACGGCGGTGCGGGTGCAACGCGGCGGCATCGCGGAAACGTACTCGGCGGACATCGTGGTGGCCGCCTGCGGCGCGCTGTCGTCCGCGCTGCTGCTGCTGCGCTCGGCCAACGACAGGCATCCGCACGGACTCGCCAATGGTTCCGACCAGCTTGGCCGCAACTACATCCGCCACAACCAGTCGGTGCTGATGGCGGTGACGAAGGAGCCCAACGACACGGTGTTCCAGAAAACCGTCGCCGTGAGCGACTTCTACTTTGGCGCGCAGGATTTCGGGTTTCCGCTGGGCCTGATCCAGATGACCGGCAAGTCGCACCCGGACACGCTCCGCGGCGAAGCGCTGCCGGCATGGCTGGAATGGCTGCCGGCGCAACCGTTCGAATACCTGGCCCGCCATTCGCTGGACTTCTGGTTGTCCAGCGAGGACCTGCCGCGCCCGGAAAACCGCATCCGCTACGACGGCGGGCGCGTGGTGGTCGAGCAGACCGACAACAACCTGGAAGCGCACCGGCGGCTGCGCGCGCAACTCGAAGCGCTGCTGGAACCGATCGGCGCGCACCCGCACCTCATCGAACGCACGCATTACCTCGGCAAGGACATCCCGATCGGCGGCACCGCGCACCAGGCCGGCACGGCGCGCTTCGGCGCGGATCCGGAAACCTCGGTGCTGGACCTCGACTGCAGGGCGCACGAGCTGGACAATTTGTACGTCGTCGACGCCAGCTTCTTCCCTTCGATCGGTGCCGTGAACCCGACCCTGACCATCATCGCCAACGCGCTGCGCGTGGCGGACCGGATCGCGGCGCGCATGCATTGACGCGCACGCCACGGACGGGTGTGAACATCGCCACCACGCCCACTTCGCTACTATCGGAAACCCCTCAGCGAAGTGACCTCTCGAGGTGCCACGCAACCACGGCCTGCAAGCATGGATCCGCCGATTCCGCGCGCGGCGCGCCGCGCGGCGCGGCGTGCGCGTCCATGCGAAGGCGGCGCCGGCGCATCCGGGCGAGGTTGCGCAAGCGCCGATTCCCGCGCCGCTGCTGGCCCGTGAACACACCCGCCTGACCTCGGCAGCGCCGTTCGACCTGGGCCGCGCGCTGGCGGCGCACGACCGCACCCTGGCGCGCGCCTATGCGGTCGCGCGCGCCGCGGCCAGCGACAACCGCCGCATCGAGCCGGCCGCGGAATGGCTGATCGACAACGTGTTCCTGATCCGCAACGAGATCCGCGAGATCCGCGAGACGCTGCCCGCGAAGGTCTGGCGGCGCCTGCCGCGTTGCGACACCGGCGAAGGCGCCGCGGTCCCGCGCATGCTGCGGGTGCTGCGTGCCTGCCTTGCCCGGCTTGACGGCAACCTCGAGCCCGCCGCGATCGAGCGCTACCTCGACGAATACCAGCAGCACGCTGCGCTGGACCTGGTGGAACTGTGGACCTCGCCGGTGCTGGCGCGCATCGCGCTGATCGAGGGCCTGGCCGCCTGCGCCGCCACGATCACGCAGAGGCTGGAGGCGTATTCGCGCGCCGAAGCCTGGGCCGAGCAGTTGATCGGCGTCGCCGCGCGCCGGCCCAACGACATGCTGGTGAGCGTCGCCGGGATGGCGCGCGACGAGCCCTTCCTGTCGCCGGCGTTCGCGGCGGAGTTTTACCGGTTGCTGGAAGGCAAGCATCCCTCGCTGAAACTCGCGCTCACCTTCGCCGAGCAACAGCTCGAACAGGCCGGGACCAGCGTCGCCAGAGTGATCGACAGCGAGGCGCGCGCCCAGGCCGCCGACCAGGTTGCGATCGCCAACCGCATCAACAGCCTGCGCCGGATCGGTGAAACCGACTGGTCGGAGCTGATCGAACGCGTGGGCATGGTCGATCGCATCCTCGGCGAGGATCCCGCCGGCGCGTACCGGAACATGGACTTCGCCACCCGCGGCCGTTACCGCCATGCGGTGGAATCGCTGGCCGCGCGCAGCGGCAAGCCGGAACCCGACGTCGCGCGCCGTGCGCTCGACCTCGCGCGCAGGCCGTGCGCGCCCGACGCCGACCCGCGCGTGCGGCACGTCGGCTACAGCCTGGTCGGCCCCGGCCGCGACGCCTTCGAACGCGAACTGGACGCGCATCCGCCGGCCGAATACCGGCTCGCGGCGCGGCTCAAGCGCTGGCCTTCGACGACTTACCTCGGCAGCATCTTCATCGGCAGCCTGATCATCACCGTGCTGGTGGGTTTCGGCCTGCGCTGGGTGTTTGCGCCGCTGCCACTGGTGTTCGATCTCGTGCTGCTGGTCGCCGTGTTCGTCGCCGCAAGCCAGCCCTCGGTGGCGCTGGTGAACTGGCTGCTGGGCATGCTGGTGCCGGCGCAACTGCTGCCGCGCATGTCGTTCAGCGGCGGCATCCCCGACGATTGCCGCACGCTGGTGGTGGTGCCGTGGCTGCTCGGCAGCACGCAGGGATTGCACGAACAGCTCGACGCGCTGGAGATCCGTTACCTCGGCAACCGCGATCGCAATCTGCGCTATGCCCTGCTGACCGATTTTCCCGATGCCCCCGAACGCGACATGCCGGGCGACGCCGCGCTGCTGGAAGCCGCCACCGCCGGCATCGACCGGCTGAATGCGAAGTACCCGCTGGCCGGCTCGACGCGTTTCCATCTGTTGCACCGCGCGCGCGAATGGAACGCGCGGCAATCGGTGTGGATGGGTTTCGAACGCAAGCGTGGCAAGCTCGGCGAGCTGAACCGGATGTTGCGCGGCACGCCCGCGGAGCGCTGCTTCAGCACGGCGGTGGGCGATCTCGACGCGCTGCAGTCCGTGCGCTACGTGATCACGCTGGACGCCGACACCCAGTTGCCCCCGGAAGCCGCGCGCAGGTTGATCGAAACCATGGCGCATCCGCTGAACCGGCCCTGGTTCAGCAAGGGCTCGCGCCGGGTGGTCGCGGGTTACGGCCTGCTGCAGCCGCGCGTTTCGGTGACCTGGAGCGCCGACCGCCCGAGCCGCTTCGCGCGGCTGTACAGCGATTCGACCGGACTCGACCCGTACACGCACGCGGTGTCGGACGTCTACCAGGACCTGTTCGGCGAAGCCTCGTTCGTCGGCAAGGGCATCTACGACGTGGACGCGTTCAGCCGTTCGGTCGGCACGCGTTTCCCGAACGACCTGATCCTGTCGCACGATTTGCTGGAAGGCAGCTACGCGCGCGCCGGGCTGGTCAGCGACATCGAGCTGATCGAACACCAGCCGAACCGCTATTCGGTGGACGCACGCCGCCGCCACCGCTGGACCCGCGGCGACTGGCAACTCGTGCAATGGCTGCTGCCGATCGTGCCGGGTCCGCGCCGGCGCGGCCTGCGCAACACCCTGAAGGCCCACCACCGCTGGAAGATCCTCGACAATTTGAGGCGCGGACTGGTGCCCGTGGCGATGCTGGCGCTGCTGCTGCGCGGTTGGGCGCTGGGCGAGCACCCCGTGTACTGGAGCGTCGTGATCGTCGCGTTCCTGCTGGGCCCGCCGCTGCTGATCGCGCTGGCGCAGGTGCTGCGCAACCTCTGGCAGCGCGTGCCGCCGCGGCGCTGGCGCAACACCTGGCGCGGCATCCGCGACGAATTGCTGCGCGACCTGTTCGCGATCGCCGTGCTGCCGTTCGAGGCGTACCTCAACCTCGACGCGATCACCCGCAGCGCCGGGCGCCTGCTGTTCACCCGCCGGCACCTGCTGGAATGGACGCCGATGACCGACGCGATGCGCGGCGCGGCGGTGACCCTGGCCGGCTACGCGCGCGTGATGTGGGTGGCGCCGGCCATCGCGCTGGCGGTCGGGCTGACGCTGTATTTCCGGATGCCCACCGCGCTGCCGGCCGCGCTGGCATTCCTGGTCCTGTGGTTCGTGGCGCCCGGCCTGGCGTGGTGGATCAGCCGCGCGCCGGAGCGCCCGCCGCTGCCGCTGGATGCGGCGCAACAGGTCTTCCTGCATGGCATCGCGCGGCGCGTGTGGCACTGGTTCGACACCTTCGTCAACGCGGACGAACACTGGCTGCCGCCGGACAACTGCCAGGTATTCCCGGTCGAACAGGTCGCGCACCGCACCTCGCCCACCAACATCGGCATGGCGCTGCTGGCCGACCTCAGCGCGCGCGACTTCGGCTACCTCACCCATGCGGGCTGGCTGCGCCGCACGGCCGCGACCCTGGACACGCTCGCGAAGCTGCCGCGCCACCGCGGCCACTTCTACAACTGGTACGACACCCTGACCTTGCAGCCGCTGCCGCCGCAGTACATTTCCAGCGTGGACAGCGGCAACCTGATGGGTTGCCTGGTCGTGCTGGCCAACGCGCTCGAACACGTGGACGGGGATACCCTGGTGTCGCCCGTGCTGGCGCGTGGCCTGCGCGATACCGCACGCGTGCTGGGCGAGCAATTGACGGGCGTGGACGCCAGCGATCCGCACGCGAACCTGGCGCTGGCGGCCACCCTCGGCGAGCTCGACGGGCTGATTGCCGACGCCATCGGCAACGACACCAACCTGCCGGTGCTGCACGGACTGTTCGCGCGGATCGAGGCCGAAACCGGCAAGCTCGCGCAACTGGTCGCGGACAACGCCATCACCGGCGGATTCGCGGAGTGGACGCAGCTGCTCGCGCGCCACGCCGGCGCGATCTGCGAGGCCATGGACGAACAGGCGCCGTGGCTGGCGCTGGGTGACAGCGGCAGCGACGACGAGCAGGCGCGTGCGCTGCTGGAAGAACTGGAAACCAATCCGCCACGCGCGCGCGCGCGCGACCTCGCCACCGAAATCGCCACACGCCTGCGCAGCGAGGGCGCGCACGACCTGTGCAACGCGCTCGCCGAACTGGTCGCGACCCTGAACCGCCAGCGTGACGACGCGGCTGCACATGCCGTGCGCTGCCGCGAACTAGCGGCGATGGACCTGTCGTTCCTGTGGGACCCGCGCCGCGGACAGTTCACCATCGGCTACGACGTCGGGCACGACAAGCGCGATGCCAGCCACTACGACCTGCTGGCCTCGGAAGCGCGCATCCTCAGCTATGTCGCGATCGCGCAAGGCCAGGTGCCGCCCGCGCACTGGTTCAAGCTCGGGCGCCTGCTGACCATCGCGGCCGGGCGCCCGGCGCTGGTGTCGTGGAGCGGCTCGATGTTCGAGTATCTGATGCCGCACCTGATCATGCCGGCATGGCGCGACACCCTGCTCGACGACACCTGCAAGGCCGCGGTTGCGCGCCAGATCCAGTACGGCGGGCAGCAGCAGGTGCCGTGGGGCGTTTCCGAATCCGCCTACAACGTCACCGACGCCCACCTCGTCTACCAGTACCGCGCGTTCGGCGTGCCCGGCCTCGGCCTGAAGCGCGGACTCGGCGAGGATCTGGTGATCGCGCCCTACGCCAGCGTGATGGCGCTGCTGGTCGACCCGGCGGCAGCCTGCAACAACCTGGAACGGCTGGCCGGCCTCGGCGCGCTCAACCGCTACGGCTTCTTCGAAGCCATCGACTTCACCACCGGCCGCGTCAGCGAGGGCGAGGATTTCGCGCTGGTGAAAAGCTGGATGGCGCATCACCACGGCATGAGCCTGCTGGCGCTGTCCTCGCTGTTGAACCGCCAGCCGATGCAGCGCCGCTTCATGCGCGAACCGATGTTCCGCACGCACGCGCAACTGCTGCGCGAAAAAATCCCGGAAGCCCGTCCGCGGCATCCCGCCACGCTGGACGTGGAGCAGCCGCGCCAGACCCGCGCGCGCGTGCACGCACAGACGCGCGAGCTCGGCGTGATGGATACGCCGCTGCCGGCGGTGCAACTGCTGTCCAACGGCAACTACCACGTGATGCTCACGCAAACCGGCGCCGGTTACAGCCGTTGGCGCGACCTGGCGCTGACGCGCTGGCACGGCGACGCAGTGCGCGACGACGACGGCACGTTCGTGTATCTGCGCGATGTCGATTCGGGCAACGTCTGGTCGGCCACGCACTGCCCGCTCGGCGACCCCGACGGCAGCTGCAGCGCGACCTTCTCGCAGGCACGCGCCGAGTTCCACCGCAGCGATTTCGGCATCGCTACCGAAGTGCTGGTCGCGGTATCGGCCGAGGACGACATCGAGCTGCGCCGGGTGCGCCTGACCAACCGCACCCTCAAGACCCGCACGCTCGAAGTCACCACCTGCGCGGAGGTCGTGCTGGCACCGCCCGCCGCCGATGCCTCGCACCCGGTGTTCAGCAAGCTGTTCCTGCAGACCGAGTCCGCGCCGCAACTCGACGCCCTGCTGGTTTCGCGGCGGCCGCGCAGCCCGGACGAGCATCACCCGTGGCTGTTGCACCAGATGACCACGCGTGGCGGCACCCTGGGCGAAGGCGGGTTCGAAACCGATCGCGAGGCTTTCCTCGGGCGCCTGCATGGCCCGGCGAACCCGCGCGCCTTGGCGAACGGCACGGCGCAGGCCGGGCATACCGGCGCGGTGCTCGATCCGATCGTGTCGCTGACCCGGCGCATCCAGATCCGGCCCGGCCACACCGCCAGCCTCGACGTACTCACCGGCGTCGCGCCGGACCGCGATGCGGCGCTGGCGCTGGCGCACAAGTATCGCGAGCGGCACCTGCACCAGCGTGTGTTCCAGCTGGCCTGGACCCACGACCAGGTCGCGCTGCAGCAGCTCAACATGAGCGCGGTCGAGGCGCAGCGTTACCAGCGCGTCGCCAGCGCCTTGCTGTACGGCCCGATCACGGCGCGCCAGGAATCCGAAGAGGCGTTGCCGCCGCAATCGGCGCTGTGGAAGCACGGCATCTCCGGCGACCTGCCGATCGTGCTGGCGCGCATCGCCAACGCCAGCCAGATCGATCTGGTGCGGCACCTGATCCAGGCGCACGGCTACTGGCAGATGCGCGGCCTGCAGGCGGACCTGCTGATCTGGAACGAGGAAATGTCCGGCTACCGGCAGGAGCTGCAGGAACACATTTTGTATTTGATCGAATCCGGCGCCGAGGCGCGCGGCGGCCAGGGCCCCGGACGGATGTTCGCGTGGCGCATCGAACACCTGCCCGCGCCCGATCGCGCGCTGATGCTGGCGAGTGCGCGCTGCATGTTCTCGGGCGACGCCGGTCGCCTGCGCGACCAGATCGCGCGGATGTTCCCCGACGACGCCAGGGTCGCCGCCCCCGCGCCGATGGTGCGCCGCAAGCCGCAACCCGGCACGCATGCGCTGCCGCCGCCACCGGACGACCTGCGCTGCGGCAACGGCCTCGGCGGATTCCGCCACGACGGCCGCGAATACACGATCCAGCTGGACCGTGACGCGGTGACGCCGGCGCCATGGTGCAACGTGCTGGCCAACGAGGCGTTCGGTTCGGTGCTCAGCGAATCCGGCGGCGCCTACAGTTTCGCGGAGAACGCGCACGAATTCCGTTTGACGCCCTGGTACAACGACCCGCTGCGCGATCTGTCCGGGGAGGCACTGTGGCTGCGCGACGAAGCGACCGGCGAATTCTGGTCGGCCACGCCGCAGCCCTCGCCCAGCGGCGATCCGTACCGCACCAGCCACGGTTTCGGCTACAGCCATTTCGAGCATGTGCACGCCGATATTGCCAGCGAACTCACGCAATTCGTGGCCTGCGAGGCACCGCTCAAGCTGGCTCTGCTGAAACTCGTCAACCGCAGCGACCGTGCGCGCCGCGTGTCGTTGACGAGCTACGTCGAGTGGGTAATGGGCGAACACCGTGAACGCAGCGCGCGGCACGTGCGCACGCGCATCGACCCCGACTGCAGCGCGGTGTTCGCGCACAACCCCTACCACGACGTGTTCGCGCAACGGATTGCGTTCCACGCACTCGGCGCCGCGCGCAAGGCCTGCACCACCGACCGCCGCACGTTCATTGGCCGCAATCGCGGCCTCGCCGATCCGTTGGGCATGCGCAGCGAAATCCTCGACGGCGCACTGGGCGCGGGACTGGATCCCTGTTCGGCGCAGCGCGCGGTGTTCGACTTGGCGCCCGGCGAAGCCATCGAGACCGTGGTGCTGCTGGGCGCAGCAGCCAACGCCGACGCCGCGCGCGCGCTGGTACAACGCTTCGCCGATGCCGCGGTCGCCCGTGACGAACTTGAGCGCGTGCGCAGGGAGTGGCAGGCCACGCTCACGCAACTGCACGTGCACACGCCCGACCCGGACGGCGACCTGCTGGTGAATGGCTGGCTGCAATACCAGGTGCTGGCCTCGCGCATCCTCGCGCGCAGCGGCTATTACCAGTCCGGCGGCGCCTGGGGCTTTCGCGACCAGCTGCAGGATGCAATGGCCCTGCTCAACACGCGTCCGCAGCTTGCACGCGTGCAACTGCTGCGTTCGTCCCGCCGGCAATTCCGCGAGGGCGACGTGCAGCACTGGTGGCATCCGCCCACCGGCAAGGGCGTGCGCACACGCATCAGTGACGATCTGTTGTGGCTGCCGTGGTGCACCGCCGAATACGTGCGCGTCACCGGCGACACCACGGTGCTGGACGAATGCACGCCCTTCATCGAGGGCCGCGCGCTGGCCGCCGACGAGGAATCGGTCTACGACGACGCACG